>NZ_LZKY01000228.1:0-27136 GCF_001673055.1 Mycobacterium sp. 1245801.1 | reverse complement strand
CCGAGGATTGGACTTGACGACCATCCTGAAGCGCACCATGCCGATGGCCGAGGCGAGCTGAGCGCCTCGTCGGCGCGCCAAGCACCGATGCGCAGCGCTAGCCGTGGCAAAACGCCCAGCTGCAGGCGCCTTGGCACGTTCGGTGTACGCCTATTCCCGAGTCGCGCCGACGAGCCGCATGAACTCGATCGCCTCCGCGGGAAGCGCTTTGGCTGGTTTGGCAGACTAACCAGCCGTTCGGAACAACTCGGGCAGGTCGACACTGTGCGCCACCCACCCTCGATCCGCCAAAACACCCCAGCGGCCACAACGCCAGCCACATCGACAAGGCCCAAGTCGCAGTCAAGGCTTCGAACTCGACTACGCCGCCAAATACCCCAAGCCCCGTCGCCAAGAT
Source organism: Mycobacterium sp. 1245801.1 (assembly GCF_001673055.1). NCBI lineage: Bacteria > Bacillati > Actinomycetota > Actinomycetes > Mycobacteriales > Mycobacteriaceae > Mycobacterium > Mycobacterium sp. 1245801.1. Next base: position 26,739 of record NZ_LZKY01000228.1, on the reverse strand, counting down.
CATCGACCTCGACGGCCTGCTGGAGTACTTTCGCTACCCCGCCGCGCCTGCGATCCACTTGCCGACCACCAACCGATCGAAAGTTCCTTCGCCACCGTATGTTTGCGCACCAAGGTACCCAGGCGTCGGTTCACGCTCAGCCGGATTGACATAGCATAAAAACTGGTCGACGCCGTACAACCCCGCTGGCGAGCCATCAACGCACCACATCTGGACGCCAGCCCCATCTTCCACAAAACGCTTCTCCAACGCCCCATCGACATCGCCATCACAACCGACCACCAACGGGCACCCGTAAGCTGGAACGAAGGTCGTCAAATGCGCTCGCCTCTCGACGAATTGGCACTCCCCGCCTCGCCTTGCCACCATTAGCCTGTTATGGATCACCTCACCTTCGTCTTGGTACACGGTAATTGGCACAACGGCTCGGCCTGGACTGGAGTCGTCGAACGACTCCAGCGGCATGGTCATGTCGCTCACGCCCCGACGGTGGCCGGACACGGCCAACACACCGACAAGCGCGTCAGCATCACAGACTGCGCCCAATCGGTTGCCGAGCACATCGTTGCAAACGATTTGTCAGACGTTGTGCTCGTAGCCCACAGCGGAGGCGGCACGTGGGTCGCTAAAGCGGCAGAACAAGTATCTGACCGTCTGCGGCGTCTGGTGTTTTGCAACGCCTTCGTCCTCTATGACGGCGAAAATCAAGAAGACAACGTCGCCCCATCCATTCGAGGAATGCTGGCCCAACTCGCTGCCGCGACGACCGACAACACGATGGTGCTCCCCTTCGAAATATGGCGCGAGGCGATGATCAACGACGCTGACCTAGCACTTGCGCGAACAACCTACGCACAGCTATCACCTGAGCCCCACCAAATGTTCACCGAGCGGGTCGACCTCAAAACCTTTTGGACCCTGCCCATACCGAAGAGCTATCTGCACTGCACCGATGACGTGATCCTCATGCCGGATCAATGGAGCTGGCACCCCCGGATGAGCAACCGACTCGGCATGTACCGGTACCTGTCAATGCCCGGCAGCCACGAGGTAATGCTCACCAATCCGGTAGGTCTCGCAGACAAACTTATCGAAGCGGGCCGCGACTAACCGATCATTACAACAACCTTGTCGAGCACCAACAGCTTAAACGAACGCCCGAACTCATCGAGCTCAGCGTGGCCTAACGCCCACTGCGGCGCGGCGCCAGAAACCCTGGCGTGTTTCTGCTTGCATGAGTCCAGCAGGTAGAGCTTTGTGGCCCGATGTTGGGTTGCTTCGGCGTAGATAGCGTTACCGTGGAGGCCAATCGGGCACAGCCAGCGACCCCTGTGCCCAACAGCCCCGGGCAATAACGCCGACGTTCACGGTGACCTATTAGACGGTATCTCTGACTTGCACTGTTGCGATCACTACCGCACTGATTAAAAGCAGCGCGGCGGGCGCAGCGTGCCCAATGTCCTTCACGCGCCCATGGGCCGCCATGGCGCCAACCATCAACAGCGCCAGTCCGATCGCCGCTGCGACACCGACCACCGGCGCTGCCAAACCGACGAGTAATCCGATCGCGCCGAGTACCTCAAGCGCGCCAATCACCCACCAAAGGCGCGTGTTGACTCGCAACTGGTCGCGCATCTCTACTGATTGCCGCACGCCGGCGAGCTTCATGGCACCAGATGCGAAATATGCGATCGACAGGATGTCGGTGAGAACAATTCCTATGATGTTCATTCGGTTGAACTGCTCCAATTCCATTCGACGTCTTACCTCATGTGTGCTGGGTGGTGACCGTGCCCACCCGCTTGATCCGGTTTTTAGGCGCCAACGTTGGCAAAACGAAACGGCATCAGCTGAAATCACTCCGTCTGGGTGACGCCGATACGGCTGCCAGTGCAGCGGGTGAAAGACACCTGAAGTTGCTCACGAATTTAGATCGACAGGCTGAACATGCAGCAGGCAATCGCCATTCTGTGGTGGCCACTCCCCCGCGGCATGTCGGACGCTGTGGACGTGAGGCTTGACACCATGTCAGAGGATTACAGCAGATCCCGCGTTCGGGCTGAGCACGCACACCTTTACCGGCCAACAAGATGAGCGGATCCCTTGTGAACGCCATGGAAAGGATTCCACCGATTCACACCGCGTCTAACATCAGCCGAAGCGCGTATTTTTTTCCGCATCGACCGCGTATCGGGCTGTCTGGCGCCTGGGCAGGCACGAGATAGATCAACGAGTCATGTTGAACCCTTGGTGGTTTGGTTTTGGGTGGCAGGTGCCGTAACAGCGTTTTGGCGCGGATGACGGCGCGTAGTACCTCCATAGAGGCATCGGCATGGTCGCAAAGAGAGTGACTCCCCATTCGCTGTGGGCTTCGATGACCACGCTTGGGTCGGTGCCAAGTCTGCGCGAGGGCTTGCTCAAACGTATCGGTGTCGCGGCCGTCAAGTACTGGCTGTGAAAGCGCGCTACTGAATGCGTGGGCGAGGCAATGGAATGCCCTGGGGGTAATGGCTATATCGAGGATTCGGGTATGCCCGGTTGTTCCGCGAGGCACCGCTCGCCGGCGTATGGGTCGCTGCAAAGCGGTGGTATTGCTTGCTTACGACGGCTGGTGCTGCGGCCACCATCGTGGCCGTGGCACCCACCCCGTATTAAGGGCCCAACTATCGCTATCGCTTCGGGTCATCGCGCCTCCTGAAAATCGTGAAACTCCCATTGTGTCAACACCAGTAGCGATTAGACGGCTCGCCGTGTGCTCGGGTCTCCGCTGCGTCGACTGTGTGCGTCGCGCCGATTATCTGCGCCGCCGCGCTATGCGGACACACCCTTTGAACGAGGGCGGGACGCAGATCGGTACCGTTGATGCGTTGCCCGCCAGGACAATCCATCAGAAAGGGGGACTGCCAAGCACGTATTGTCCGAAGTGGCTGACCATTCGTCCCTGCTCACGTGGATGGTCATCACTTGGTTAAGGGCGCAGCAGTGGCCTGGTACATGCATGGCCGTCTGTGACGTCTAGCACACGGGAGCGGTCAGTATCGAGGAGGCCCCCAGGGCCGAGGAATCAGCGCGGCTGACGGCCTGGGTCACTACGATTGCCCGATGGGTGAAGTTGCCGACGCCATCTAACGCTAACTTTGGCCTGCAGCGCCGATCGTGTGGCCAGCACGACGCCCGGCGCCAAATGGACTAAGACACATGGCTATTGACCAAGCCACCGAAAATGATCGAGCCACCCAGCACCGATCAGACGCCTTCATTACTGTTCGGCGTGCTGGGAAGACTTGATTCCCTGGGCCTTAGCTGAACGAAGGAATCAGCGCTTTGACTGTGGTGGTGCAAACAGGTCGAGCCAGCTGTCGTATTGAACCAGTCGAGCTTTCCGAAGGTGGCCGCCAACAGCAAGGCGCACACCAGCACCAGGACGATGCAGATGAGGCTGTCAACAAACAGCTTCCGGACACCGCCGGCCCGGCGCACCAACCCGGATTCGTTTCGCTGCCAACGGTCCGCACCGACACCGCTACCGTTCGAGAAGCGAAGACATCTCGCTGGGGAACCCTGTTCTGCGGACAAGCTATTGCCGAGCGCCTCGATCGCAACATCGGTTAGCGCTCTTTCCTCGAGTTTCATCACATGCTCCCTGCGCCCAAAGATGACCTCATCCACGGTGGTCCCGCGAACACCGGCGGTGGTGCTGACCGTCTGTCTGAGAAAACGCATCAACTAGGCGAACTACATGCACCAAGCGCTCACAGCCGATGTGACCCCGCGCACACAATGTATTTCGACCTGAAGCGACGCACCGGCCAACGCGGCGGTCATTCTCCAGGTCAGCACCGATTTTGGCGCACTGGTAAGCGGGCGGGGGCCCGAACGCTCAAACCTCGTCGCGCTCACCGGCGCCGACAGCGCCACCGAGCATCCCTGCCGCCACCGGCGCCACCGATCACAGCTACCGCCAGCGACCTCACCGCCAAGCACGACAGGCCGGCGCTAGTCAGCCTGGTCATCGTCGACGACACCCAGCCCGCCAACTGCGTTGGTTCGCCACAGCGCAGCCGGCACCAAGACCAAACTCGTGTTTATCACCACCGCCCACCAGCAGCCCGCCCACACCCTGCTCGCCGCGCTCACCCACGATCTGCCGATACCCAAAACCCCCAGCCCCGACCGAAACCGCGCCGAGCATCTGCTGCGCCAGCGCAACGGCGTCCTGGCGCAGCTGCACGACATTGCCACTACCGCGCAGCAATTGAACGCCATCGCCGAACACAACCGAGTCCGCGGCCGCGACCACGACCGCAATGCCGGCCTCGAGCTCTAACCGCGGTAGGCAGACTGCGCTACATGCCGCCGCCGACGATAACCAACCAGATGGACGACTGGACCGAAGCGGACCTGGCGTGGAAACTGGCTGACGAACTAAGCCCAGCGCTTCCGGCCGCCGAACGCACCTGGCTGTATGCCGTCCTCGGCTCGGGTGATTCCTACACCGCGATCGCGACGCTGATCCGCGCTGCTCTGCCGGTACCCGCGACACTGATCACCGAACTGCTCAAATGGCTTGACGCCTACCAACACAGCGACGACGCGGCCCACCTACAGGAACTGCTGCGCGCAGTCCCACCCACGTGGAGAGCTTGATGCACCCACGTTTGGCATCCCGGCCGCCCCGCGCGCCCATGACACAACAGTAGCAAAACGCTGGACACGAGGTGGCCCAAAGTAGCTGAGAACCAATGGATTTGGTCGGCAAGGTTGGCGACTAGAGCGGTGTTGAAGTAGGCAGTGGCGGTCGGGCAAAACCAGTCGGCGCCTGCCGCCACGCACGACCGATCTCGTCGACCCTGTGTGATTCGACAAGCGGCGTCAGGCCAAGTTCCTTAATCCCCTCATGTCGACCAGTTCGGAGTCGCTTGAGTGAAACCACCATGCGCAGAGCCAAATCAGCGCCGTGTGCGCCTGCCTCCCACAACTGGTAATCGTCAACGAATGAAGTCCGTGCGCAGTACCAGCCCGTCGACCTGCTGCCGGACAGGATCCAGGTCGGCCAGCGATCCACCGAATCGGCGGTGCTCGGTCAAAACGTTGATCGAGTGAACTCCGCCGGCCCCGTACTGAGCCGCAGCGCGGCCGAGTCGAGGACATCGGCGAGCGCTCCCTTACTCGGGCTCTTGCGTTTTACCTCCCCTGTGATCATCAGCCATGAGGAGCGAAAACGCGGCAGCGGATCGAGGGTTGGCGGTGTGTCGGCCACCCTGGCCTCCAACTCAGCGAGCGATGTTCGGCGCCTCCGCGCCTCCAGATCCTCACGGACACCGTCGAGGATTCCGTCCCAAACGCTCATTACGACCTCGCTGCACCGCGGCTTCGTATGGGTTGAGTTTCGCCTGCTCCAGGTTCGTGCCCGAGGTCAGGGACCCAATCTCAGGTGACGTAACAAACCGTGCGTGAGCGTGCAGCACTTTAGTAGCCAACATTTCCCACCTGAAAGAATCTCACTAACAGTTAAGCCCCGATTATTGCCCGATCAGACCTGGTGTTAGACAACACCTCTCAGTCGCCTCGAATCACATGCGCAGATCTGATGGCTTGTTCGTCGCCGAACCCGGCTGGAACGTCGTGCCATCGCTTCGGGTGAGCGGTGTTCGTTGCAGAGCGGTCATCCGCTCCGTGAACTCCCTGATCAAATAGCTTTGCCGGTCCAGCGCTTCCTTCACGGCCGCATGCGCGCAGTCGACGATCAGCTTGGCGAGAACCTCAGAACCTTTGTGATAGGCAGCTTCTCCCAGCGACAGGCCGGTCATCGCACCGAGCCCGTCCACTTCAACACTTACCGTCTTACAGCGACTCGTTACTCGCACCGAGATGGACTTGCAGTGCTGATCCATCGCCTGTACCAAGTCGCGCTGCTTGACCACGCGTGAGATCACCGAATCCGCTAGACCACCCGTCACACCACGCGCATCCCCGTGTCGGAGGCACCGTCCGGATCATCGTCGCGCAGCTGCGATTCCGCTTGAACCAGCTCTTCTTCGGTGCTGAGATTCAGATCATGAACGACGGCGGGACTGAAACCGTTGGCAATCAGGCTACGCCGGCGTACGACCTGCATGCGCTTAGCCGAAAGCTCGCACAGCAAAAGAATCTCGCGTGCCAATTGCGCCGGCGGCTTCGAAAGCTCGCGCTGATCGAGCTTCAGTGCGATGGGCAGCCCGCGTTCGGTCGTTCGAACCTGGATCCCTCCGTCGGGGGATCTCAGCGATCCTTCCATAACCGTTGTCCTTGCCAATCCTTCGAAAGACTCTGTCCCGCAGCTTAGTACAATTGCAGGCGACCCGGCAGTAGTCGTCTGTCCGGCAAACGAGTGCGTTGCCTGTGTCAGCCGTTCGCGAGCCGGTGCCAGCCGAAAGGAAGTTGGGGCCACCAATGAGTGGTAATAGCAGGAACGCGCAGCGTGTCTTCGACGCCGGGGTGCTGTCTCTCGGCATCCCGATCGACGGGCTGGAAGTCGAACGCGACATCCAGTACGCCAGCTCAGCTTTCAAACGAGCAACCGAATATGACCCGGACATGTGCGACGCCTGGCTCGGCCGTGCCGCCGCGGGCGAAACGACCGCGGAAGTAATTCACCACCTGCATCGCACAAGCGAGGTGTTAGGACGAGAACAGCGGCGGCTGGGTCTTCCACCCCGCGCACTCTGCGGGCGCTTCGAGACCGGCCTTTACGTGGACTACACCTTGAGCTCTTTGACCGAGGTCAAACTCGCGTACGCCGCGAGCCTCATTCAGGGCAAGGATTACGACGAAGCCGAGCGGGCTCTCAGCGAACTGGCCGCACGGCGAGAAACAATGCCGGACTCGACGACCGACGAAATATGCGCCTACATCCGGGGTATCTTGCACTTCACCACCCAGCGCTGGCCCGATGTATTGACGGCATTGGCCCACTCCGCGTCATTCACCGACCAATACCTGGCGGCGGGCGCACATCTCATGGTGGGCTCGGCGTGCGCCCAGATGGGACTGTTCGGGGAGGGCCTACGCCGGCTCGACCAGGCACTCGAAGGCCCGATTCCGGCGGCTCGCCGGGCCGCCGAGTTCTGCAAGGGTCTCACGTTGCGAGAAATGGGCAATGAACCAGAGGCACGGAAGATCTTCGAGCGTATTTACAGCGAAGAACCGGGATTCGAGGCCAATTACGCAGCCCTGACCGATCCGAAGTACCGACTCGTCATTACATCCAAGGAAGTCATCGAATCCCGCACCGACAAATGGGACCCGGCTAGCGCTCCGACGCAGGCGGACCGTGACGCCGACTCCATAAACGAGCGCGGCAACGTGCATCTGCTCGCGGCGCAGCAGGAACTCGACCGCCAGGTCGGGCTCACCGAGGTGAAGGTGCAAGTCGCGAAGTTGCGGTCGGCGGCGCGACTGGCGAAATTGCGCGAGGACAAAGGCCTTAGTACCGGGTCACGCAGCCTTCATCTGGCGTTCACCGGCCCACCGGGGACCGGCAAGACCACGATCGCTCGCGTCGTTGCTAAAACCTACTGCGGCCTCGGTCTTTTGGAGTCGCTTTCCGTCGTCGAAGCGAAACGACAGGATTTTGTCGGCCAGCACCTCGGAAGCACCGCGATCAAGACGAGCACGTTGATCGACAGCGCCTTGGGTGGGGTGCTCTTCATTGACGAGGCGTACACCTTGATTCAGACCGGATTGTCGGGCGGCGACGCGTTCGGGCGTGAGGCGGTCGACACCCTGCTGGCCCGTATGGAAGACGATCGCGACCGTTTGGTCGTGATCATCGCCGGATACGACGCAGAGATCGACCGCTTCCTCTCCGCCAACGAGGGCCTTTCGTCGCGGTTCACCAAACGCATTCGGTTTCCGTCCTATACCCCCGCGGAGCTGGGTGATATCGGCCGGCTGATCGCGAAATCGCGCGACTCCGAACTGACACCCGCCGCCTACGAAGAGCTCGTGTCCGTGTGCACTCGACTGTGCGCCGAGGAGGCCACCGATCACGACGGCAACTTACGCAAGGGCATCGATTTGGCCGGTAACGGACGCTTTGTGCGTAACGTCATCGAAGCGGCCGAGGAGGAGCGTGCCTACCGTCTCACCGAGGGTCCCGAGGCCGGGCTGCACACCCTCGACGAGGAGGTCCTGATGCGCATCGAAGGAACCGACATGAAGGCGGCGCTGAGCGGCGTTCTGCAAACCTTGAATCTCAAATAAACATCCCGGGAGCTGTTTTGACGTACGAAATTGGCGGTGCTGACGCGGTCGATGAACCCACCAACCCTGCGGTCAACCCGTTGCGCTCACCACCACCGGTGGCCGGGCGTCATGCACTGGTTGATACGAACTTCACCAGCACCAGACCGGGCGCGCCGACACGGCAGCCGGGCTTAAGCACACCGGGCGGCAACGAACTCGGATTGATTCGTCCTACCAAGCCGGTTCCCCGCCAGGGTTGGCGAAAGATGGTGCACCGCTTAACCGCTGGTAAATTGAACCCGGGCGAGTCCGCGGCCGAATCGCTGTTGCAAGCGCTGACTGATCGCATCAATCAACCGGTACCAGGCTCCTACAGCATCGCTGTGCTTTCCCTCAAAGGTGGTGTCGGTAAGACTACGACTACGTTTGCGTTAGGTGCCACGTTCGCATCATTGCGGGGAGACCGAGTGATCGCCGTCGACGCCAACCCCGACTTCGGAACACTAGCCCGACGCGGCCCGAATCAGAGCCGATCAACCGTGCGCAATCTTCTGTTGGAACCGGAGATCTTGCGGTACCCCGAGATGCGGCGGCATACGTCGCAGAGCACCAGCCGGTTGGAAATTCTTGCTTCCGAGCGCGATCCTGCTATTTCGGAGGCTTTTTCGGAAGGCGACTATCGCGCCGTACACCGAATCCTCGACCGCTTCTACAACATCATCTTGATGGACTGCGGCACAGGCTTGACGCATTCTGCCACGCGGGGTGTTCTTGGAGTGGCGGATGCCTTGGTCGTGGTAGCTTCGCCGGCGATCGACTCCGCGCGCAGCGCCCTGGCGACACTTGATTGGCTGCAATACCACGGCTACGCCCATTTGGTGCCCGATGCCAGCGTGGTGCTCAGTTCAGCTCGACCGGGTGCTATGCCGATCAACGTCGAGCAGCTGACTCAACGTTTCCAATCTCAGGTGCGTTCGATATTCGTCGTGCCCTATGACCATCACCTTGCCGCGGGTGGAGAAATTACATTGGAGCTACTGAACCGCAAAACACGAGGCGCGTACATGCAACTCGCTGCCTCGGTCGCCGACGGGTTCCGTCGCCCTACGGCTCACCCGGTTCGATGATCCCGCGGCCGGAGTTCGCCTGACCGTCGCGGTACCGATGCTGTTCCCCTGCACCGCGATCCATGCCGGCATCGGCCACCGGTGTGACAGACGGCACCTCGGCCGCGCCACGTGATTGTCGAGCAGGGGCGCCTGGGTTGTACCGCGCATATCTGGCTTGCAGCGCCTCATAGGACTCCCGCGTCGCATGCGTGCGCGCGGCCGCGGCGGCCTCAGCGTGCGCATGCGCAGTGGCCTGCCCGTCAGCACTATACTGCTCAGGCGGCGACGGCTGATACTGCATCGCATATGCCTGGTACGCCTGAGCGAGGCGTACATACGCTGAATAGTCACGGGCATGGGCCAATTCAGCGGATCTGACAAGTTTGGCCTCGTGGAGCAACGCAACGAGCGCGGCGAGGGCCTGCAGAGAAGTGAGGGCCAGGATGCTGCCCAATGCCCACCTGTGCTCGTCAGCCTGGATCCAGTCGGCAAGCGTGTCAGAAAGACCCGCGACGGCGAGTGTGACGACAATCCAGCCCCGCACGGACTGGCCCGGCAGCAATCCGACCGCCGCCACGATCGCTGCCAACACACTGAGCCGCACCGGGAATCCGAGCAGCTCGCGCGTGCCGAGGCTGACCGCCAAGGCCGTCGGGCCCAGCACCGCGACAGCGACCCACAAAGATTGACGTAGCCGATTCACTCGTCTTTGAGACGAGTCAGCCCTCAATGGGCTTCCGCCATAGGTATAGCCAGGCGCGCCGTAACCGGCGGATGCCGAATCACTTTGCGGGTCGGTCATGGCCCCTCCCTGCGCGTCCCGTCGATCACCACTAATAGTCAGTCCGACATGCCCAACGACGACTTGATATAACGCATCTCGTCGGGAGTGGCCACCATCGTCACCATCACTGAGGCTGACCGGGTGCACACCTGGAGGAGGTCGCGATTGTGATCAAGCAGTCGCAAGGTAACATCGGCATCCGTTGATGGCTCGGCGTGCGGTGCTCTGACAACCATCGTCGTCACCCCGTCGCGAACCGCCGGATCTGCGACCCCGTCGAACATTTCGATCCCATAGTCGCGATCCGAGCGGGCACTCATCGAGTCAACGTCGCTGTCGTTGACACTCAGAAGACTAGGGTCACCGACCTGTTGAACCATTTCCCGCCACGCGACGGGCCGGCGGGTCTGAACCCGGACCCAGGCGCCCAACGCCGAGGACCGCAGCACCACTTGTTGAGCCAGATGCAACGTGCCGCAGATCTCCACCCGAGTCACACTCGGGCCAAATAGCGCCACGGCAACAGCTCGTCCGTGCTCGTCCGCCCCGACCACCTGACCGCATCCGGACACGGATAACTCGAGGTCCCCAAGCGCCTCAACACCATTCCGGAAGTACCAGTTCGGCACCGACCGTCGCGGTGACGGCAACGGCAAACTAGAGATCAGCGCGGCATATTGTCTGCCGGCCAAGCGCCCCAGGCCGAGCGGCTGAACCCGGGGCTGTCCTTGGCCATCAAACCGCACCAGGCCACGAACCTTGATCAGGGCATTGCGTTCGTCACGACGCAGCGATATACACACCGTCGTCGAATCACTCGGCACCGCGCACAGCAGCCCGATGGCATCAGTGGCAAGCATTGCAGGCTTAAGAAGGTAGCTGCGCAGCTCCAACCTAGCCGTGCGGCAGGCGCGCCAGGTTTCCTCAATGGCGCTCGGATTGATGCCATGTGACATTTCGCTCGTGGCCTGCATGATTTCGTCGGCGGTCATGATCTGCGCACGCAACCCCGCATCGGACAGCCGGTTGGCAACCCGCCGGGTGGCAGTAGCCGCCGTTCGCACAATGGCTTGCCAGCCACCCCCTCGGTTGCGCACCGCATCGGGACACAATGTCGGGTCCAAACGGACCGTTACCAACACCGAGCGCTGGGCGACCGCCGGCAATGGTCCCAGCACCGCCTCGTAGACCGACCCGATCTGGCCGCGGCGGCGCAATCGTGCACCTTGGCTAATCACATCGATAGAGTCCAGCCTAATATCGAACTGCACCAGGCTATCCGCCAGCAATTGGGCCGAAACCGTCTCGCCAGGCGGCGTGACCGCCGGTTCCAAGACCGTCATTACCGGAGAGTTCTCCTGCACGCGCACCACGGAAATCAGGACTTTGCCGTCCCACTGGAAACCGATCCTCGACCCGTCGGATTGTTCCGCGTCGAACGGATCGCTGCCCCCGGCGCTGCGCTTGCGGCGGCGTCGTTCATACCAAAAGCCCAGTCGCTCCGATGCCCAGCGCGGCATCGACCATCCGCGGATTCTCGTCACAAACGCCAACGCCACTGCCGCGCCGGCCGCCACACCGTACCAGCGAGGCCCGTTGAGCGAAGTCTCGACGGCGACGCCAGTGGCGACGAAAAATTCCAGCACCAGCAAGTCGGTAAAGGGCAGCAAGCGTTGCGGCACGATCACCGCCGATACAGATGGACCCGCATGCGTGAGCGGATGCCTCACGAGCCGCCGCTTAATGTCATGGCCGTTCACTGACTAGTCCCCTTCATGCATGCCAACCGATTTCGGACTCCGGCCGGTTGGCGGGCCATGCAAGTAAGCTGATATCGCCGTCAGGCATTCTGCCGAAACTCTGATGGGGGCCACCATGCCAGCGCAAGTCACTACACGCGCGCAAGTAAATGGATACCGCCTTTTGATTCGGCGGATTGAACACGCACTGATCCGTGCCGACTCACGGATGATCCACGACCCCATGCGCGGACAGATGCGTGCGCTGTTGACGGGGGTGGTCGTGGCCATGGTCGTTTGCGGCGCGGCCGGAGTGCTCGCGTTCTTCAAGCCGGCGCCCGGCTTCGGTGATTCGGCGATAATGATCAGCAAGTCGAACGGGACCTTGTTCATCCGAATCGGCGACCGGCTGCACCCCGCCCTCAACTTGGCGTCAGCACGGTTGATCGCGGGAAAGAGCGATCCGCCACAACAAGTCGATGACAAGTTCCTTAACACCGTCGCATTGGGCCCGGCGGTCGGAATCCTGGGCGCCCCTAGCAGAATCGACGGTGGCGAGAACATGGCGATGTCCTCATGGACGGTATGTGATTCCACCCAAACCCCCTCCGTCTCTGAGCTGGCCGGCGCATCCATGGTCGAGACTACGGTGCTCGCAAACGACCCAGCGTTTGGCGAAGACATCCGGGCCGCTGCACCCGAGCAGACGTTGCTCGCCAAAGCCAACGACACCACATACCTCATATATAACGGCGTACGGGCTGAGATTAACCCCATCGATCCCACTCTGTACAACGCACTGCGCTTGGCCGACGGCGAAGTTCGACCGGCTTCGCCGGGATTTCTCAACGCCTTCCCGTTGGTCGAACCGATCGTGCCGATCGTCATCCCCAACGTCGCGGAGCCAACCACCTATCTGCCGGAGACCTACCGGGTCGGCGCGATTCTGAGAACCGTCGACTCGCGAGGTAGTCAGCTCTACGTGGTGCTGAGAGAAGGGCTACAACCCATCTCCCCCGCGACCGCCGACATCATCCGGTACGGTAACCCCAATTCTCCTGCGGTGTCAGAGCCGATCGGCATATCCCCGGCCATCGTCAGGGACGTGCCAGTTGTTCACAACTTACCTGTCAACCATTACCCGGCAACGGCACCGCGTTTCGTACATACGGACCCGGACCGCGTGGTTTGCATGTCGTGGCAGCGCAATAGTTCGCCGGGCGAGGCAACCACCCGCCTGCTCGTCGGACGCCGCCTACCGCTACCCGGCGGTGCGCAGCCGGTACAGCTGGCCACTGCCGATGGCGGCGGACCCGGGCTTGACAGCGTGTACCTCAAACCCGGTACTGGGGAATACGTTCAAGCCTCCGCCGACGGTCCCGACAGCTCGGCACTGGGCCAATCGTTCTACGTCAACGACCTCGGTGTCCGATTCCATATCCCCGACCAGGCTGCAGCGACAGCGTTGGGCGTCGTCGGAGTCAAACGGCCCGGCAGCACCAACGCAATGCCTCAGGCGGCACCGTGGTCGGTACTGAGGTTACTTCCGCCCGGACCCGAATTATCCCCGCAGGCAGCGCTGATCGCCCACGACGGGATGGCGGCCGATCCTAACGGCCATGCAGTCACACCACCCAAGCACTGATCTCGGACCCCGCGCCTTCATCGGAACCCCTGCACGCCAACGGAGCCATTGTCTAACAAGTCGGAGGCACTGGCTACCAATGAGTCGCGCGCTTTCTCTCCGCAGCGTTCGGTGCAACCAAAAGTGAATCTGTTGAGAGGTTTTGCCTACCATGCAGCTTCGACATCAGATGCGCATCTCGCGAAAGAAAGCGTAGAGCCGGACAATCCAGCAAACCAATGGAAATATCAATCCGATAGCAATGTACTCGAAAACTTCAACCCGACGCCGCATTACCGGAGAGAACTCTCGGCCAGGCGCGATTAGCCCGCACACCACCAAGAGTGCCGTCAAGACGACCAACATAACGGCGGCATTGGTCTGCCAGTCCTTGACGAAAGTGGCCGTCTTGAGGATGACGGCCAACGCGATCACCAAACCAGCTACGATCAGCACCGCCGACTGGACCAGGTCGTGATGGCTGCGCCCCCGTAAACACAGAACCGTTGCTACCACGAAACCGAAAGCCGCCCCCTGCCAGAAGAATTCATCCGCGACGCCAGCAGCGAAATAGCAGCCGACCACAGCGAGTACTGCGGCGGCGCCCACTAACCCGGTCAGATACTCCCTTGCCCGCCGCACCTGCTCGACCATCCCTTCCTCGGTGGGGATGACCTGCTTGCCAACCGCATTGACGCCCTCGACCGCGTTGCCGATTTGCGTCTCGATATCGTCAAGCGGCTCACCAGCCGTCGGAACGCGCGGCACCGGCAGCCCAGACACCAAGATCGTGGCTCGGGGGGCGACGTAGACCACGACGACCGCGACGGTCGCCAAAATCGCTCCCACACTTCGCGGATTCGGGTGCAGCAACAACTGCGCTAGCAGGGCTGGAACACCTAACACCGCAGCCGCGATCACCGCGGTATACAGCGTTCGGCCGCGAGCGGAGCCCAGCAGCTGCAACAACGCCACCAACGCCGTCACGGACATAGCCATGGGCAGGGCGTTCACGCCGTAGGCGGCGGGTAACGCATCTAGCGAGCCGCCGAAAATCAACGGGAGCGCCGTCACCGCCAGCCACGCCGCCTTGCATGCGTCACCGGACCGGAACGAAATCACGAATGCGCCAACCGCATAGCCGACCCCAACCAGCAACGCGGACACAGCGGCAGCCGGCGTGCCGGCGAAACCAGCTACAGGGGCGACGCGAGGAAGTAGTAGGGCGGCGGCAGCCGAGAGGACGATGCCGGTGGCGAACCACCCTGACCTCCAAAGTTGCTCAGCGAACCACCGCCAGCGATGGTCGCCCGGACTGGGCATGTCTTCCAGATTGTCAGCCAGCGACGATGACGCGGGTGCGCCCGCCTTGCCTACGACTAGGAGCTCGCCGTCATGGACACCCGCTTCGGCCAACGACCGGCCCGGATCAATATGGTCACCTGTCAGGCGCGTAAAGATCCACTTACCCTCGGAATTATCGATTTTGACATCCACACCGGCTTGAACGAGAAGCTGGTCGTTGGCTAACTCGATTACGTCGTTAACAATTGCCGAAGTGGCCACGCCGGTGGGCACGGCGACGTCGATCAGCAGTCCACCGACCACGACGGTGATCCGGCCGAGGTCATGCTCATCGGTTGACTCAGAATCCAGCTCGGATAATGATGGCGGCAACGTCATCGGGCAGCGCCCCCTTCTGACGAACAATTCAGGGCGACAATACCTTTGAATGACCTTCGGGTGCTCATCGAGTGAACCGGCTCCGCGGGCAGGCATTCACACAGGAGGTGGCTTGGCACGGCAAGGGTTCGTTCGCCGCCTGCGCATCGCGCCGCCGCGAATGCCCGGCGGAGAGGTCCAGCTTCAGTCGCCTCCGGAAGTGCCACGCATCATCCCTGGCAATTTGTTGACCAAGCTGATGCCGGTGATGATGGCTGTCGCGGTCGTCGGGATGATCGCTCTGATGGTCACGGTGGGCGGCCGTGATGTCAGCCGCAATCCGACGTTCCTCATTTTCCCCATGATGATGGTCATGTCCATGGCCGGCATGTTCATGGGCGGCGGTGCTGGCGGCAAACCCGGGAAAGCCGCCGCAGAACTCGACGAGGAACGTAAGGATTTCTTCACCTACTTGGCCGGGCTGCGCAGCGACGCCGAAGAAACCGGTGCAGCCCAGCGCGCCGCTCTGGAGTGGAGCCATCCAGACCCACGAACTCTTATCGAGGTGGCCGGCACACGCCGGATGTGGGAACGCCGCCCCACCGACCACGACTTCTGCCACGTTCGCGTCGGCGTCGGGACTCAGCGGCTGGCCAGCCGTCTGATCGCCCCAGAGACGGGACCACCCGAAGACTTGGAGCCCGTCTCGACAAATGCCTTGCGGCGCTTCGTCAGCACGCACTCGGTGGTCCACGCATTGCCAACGGCTGTTTCGCTCCGTGCTTTTCCCACGATCAGCTTCGATGGTGACCGCCAACTCGGTCAGCAGTTGGTGCGGGCGATGATTCTGGAATTGTGCGCCTTCCACGGCCCAGACCATCTGCAGGTCGCAGTGGTGACGGCCAGCCCGGACAGTCCGAGCTGGAGCTGGGTGAAGTGGCTGCCCCAGGCGCAACACCCGTCGGCGCGTGACGGGTGCGGCACCATGCGGATGCTGTACCCGTCGTTGGAACTATTGGAAAATTCGCTGGCATTCGAGCTCGCCGAGCGGGGACGGTTCAACCGTAACGCTCAACCGAAGCAGGGTGCCAAGCAGTTAGTCGTGGTCATCGACGACGGCTACGTCACCGGTGATGAACGATTGATCACCGACGCCGGGCTGGAGAGCGTCACGGTGCTCGACCTCAATGGCCCTCGCGGAGACCGTCCGTCGGCGCGCACCCTGCAATTGGTGGTGGAAAACGACGACGTGGCCGCACGCACCGCGGCCGGCACCGAACGCTTTGCCACTCCAGACCGCCTGACACTGGCCGAAGCCGAGGCCGCCGCCCGCGTCTTCGGCGGGTACCAGCTCGGCGGTGCTGCCCATCTCGTCAACCTCGACTCGGAGTCCCGCGCCAGCGATCCCGGTTTGATGGCCCTGCTGAAAATTCCCGACGCCGCCGAACTCATCCCCGAGGACGTGTGGCGACAACTAACTCCACGGCGACGCTTAAGGGTTCCCGTCGGTTATACCCCGTCGGGCCAACCGCTCGAACTGGACATCAAAGAGTCCGCCGAGGGCGGCATGGGCCCTCATGGATTGTGCATTGGCGCGACCGGCTCAGGTAAGTCTGAATTCCTGCGCACGCTGGTGTTGGCGATGATCACGTCGCACTCACCGGAAGTGTTGAATCTGGTTCTGGTGGACTTCAAAGGTGGGGCAACGTTTCTCGGGCTGGAGGGCGTCCCACACATCGCCGCAATCATCACCAACCTCGACGAGGAACTCACGCTCGTCGATCGGATGCGCGACGCACTGGCCGGCGAGATGAACCGCCGCCAGGAGTTGCTGCGCTCGGCGGGTAACTTTCCCAACGTGACCGAGTACGAACGCGCCCGGACCAACGGCGCTGAATTGGACCCGTTGCCAGCGTTGTTCATCGTGGTCGACGAGTTCTCCGAGTTGCTGTCCCAAAAGCCAGATTTCGCGGAACTATTCGTAATGATTGGCAGACTCGGCCGATCGCTGCACATACACCTGCTGCTCGCGTCGCAGCGGCTCGAAGAGAGCCGGATGCGCGGGCTGGACTCCCACCTCTCGTACCGGATCGGACTCAAGACCTTCTCGGCAGGTGAATCACGCAGTGTGCTCGGCGTTCCCGACGCCTACCACCTGCCCAGCGTGCCGGGCTCGGCCTTCTTGAAGTGCGACGCGGATGAGCCGATTCGGTTTAATTCTTCCTACGTATCTGGTGACTACGTCAGTCCCCGCATCTCGTCACGAAGCGGGCGGGTATCACTGCTCGGTGCCCAGGCGCCGAAACTGTTCACCGCCACCCCTGTCGAGACGGACCCCGCGGCACCTGCACCGATCGAGGAGGCCGCTGACGTGGCCGAGACCGAAACGTCTTCCGGGCCGACGAAAATCACCCTGCTCGACGTCGTGGTAAGTCGCCTGCGAGGCCACGGGCGCCCGGCACACGAAGTGTGGCTGCCGCCGCTGGAGGCTAGTCCCGCGGTCAACGACCTCTTGCTCTATTCGCCGTGGAATGATCCTCGCAACATCAACGGGCAGTTGTGGCTACCGATAGGGGTAGTCGACCGCCCTTATGACCAACGTCGCGACAGACTGGCGGTTGATCTCTCAGGTGCTCTCGGCAATGTCGCAGTGGTCGGCGGCCCGCAGTCGGGCAAGTCGACAGCGATCCGCACCTTGATCATGGCCGCGGCCGCCACGCACACTCCCGAACAACTGCAGTTTTACTGCCTTGATTTCGGCGGCGGCACCCTGGCCAGCCTGGCGGGCCTTCCGCACGTGGGCAGCGTGGCCGGGCGCATGGACGCCGACCGCATTCGGCGCACCATTGCCGAAATCAGCGGGCTGCTGCGCGAGCGGGAGTTGCGGTTCAGAGACCTCCGGATCGAATCGATGCGAGATTTCCGCCAACGCAAGGCCCAGTTGGCGGCGGCGCATCCCGACATCGCCGCCACAGATCCCTTGAGCCAGGACAAGTTCGGCGACGTAGTACTGGTGGTCGACGGGTGGGCGACAATCAGGAGTGACTTCGAAGCGCTCGAGCCGGCATTGCAGGCCATCGCGATCCAGGGCCTGTCCTACGGTATTCACTTGATCGTCGCGGCCAGCCGCTGGATGGAAATCCGGCCCGCCGTCAAAGACATGCTTGGCAGCCGTGTCGAGCTGCGCATGGGTGACCCGATCGACAGCGACATCGGCCGTAAATGGGCCGAACTAGTTCCGGTTGGCCGACCCGGCCGCGGGATGAACGCGGAGCGATTACACATCTTGATCGGGTTGCCGCGACTGGACTCAAGCTCCGACGTCGAAGACCTACCCACCGGGGCCGCCGCTGCCTGCGAGGCGGTGCGCCAGCTGTACGGCGACCGGCAGGCTCCGCCGGTGCGCATGCTTCCGCATAATGTGGACCGAACCGCTGTCGTCGACTTCGCCCGCCGGGCAGACGCCCTAGGGAAGGCAAAGGTGGCCATCGGCATCAGTGAAGCCGAATTAGCCCCTGTTGTACTGAATTTCGACGTGCAACCGCACTTGGTCGCGCTTGGGGACACCGAATGCGGTAAGACCGGATTATTGCGCAACATCGCCCAGGGCCTGATGGAGAACAGTTCACCGCAAGAGTGCAGGATCGTACTGGTCGACTTCAGGCGCACCTTGCTCGGCGTGGTCGACAACGATTATCTCGGCGGATACGCGACGGCTGCACAATCGTGCGCGGAGCTGATGACCTCGTTGGCGGCATCGTTGAAGGACCGACTGCCGCCCAGCGACATCACCCAACAGCAGCTCAAAGAACGCTCGTGGTGGCAAGGCCCGGATCTCTATGTGTTGATCGACGATTACGACCTGATTCCCGGCGGATCGCTCAATCACCCCCTAGGGGCACTAATCGAATACCTCCCGCAGGCACGGGATATCGGTCTGCGCGTCGTCGTCACTCGACGGATCGGCGGCGCCGCGCGAGCCATGATGGATCCGATCCTCGGCCGACTCAAGGATCTTTCGTGCAACGGCCTGGTAATGAGCGGCACCAAGGACGAGGGCGCGTTGTTCGGCTACAAAGCGCAGCCGATGCCGCCGGGACGCGGGATGTTCATCTCCCGGACGACGAAAAGTGACGTAATCCAACTTTCCTGGATGCCCGACCTATGACAGGTGCCTTGGCGACGGACGTTGGCGTCATGTCTCCCGCGCCTCAACGGGTGCGGTTGTCGTTCTTGAGCAGCCGAACTCAGGTGGATGTATCACTGCCGCTCGATGTGCCAATCGTCGTCCTGCTTCCGCACTTGGTGAAGTTGACGGCGCCGCGCGAGGTCGACGCGTCCGAAGACCCGTCCATCACGGAGGCAAAGAATGACATCTGGGTGCTCAACCGGCACGACGGAGAGACGCCGCTGCCGCCAGACAGCACGTTGCGCGAAGCCGGCGTAGCCGAGGGCGAACTACTGCGGCTGACCGCCAAGCGTGCGTTGACCCCGCCGACGCTCTACGACGACGTGGTTGACGCGGCCGCGCGTCTGAACAAGGCCGCCCATCCCGGATGGGACGGCACTGCGGCGCGTTGGATGGCGTTCGCCGGCGTGTATCTCACTTCCGGTGGTTGGGTTTACCTGCTGCTGTCAAATACGTTCGCGGCCAAGCGCACTCCGTTGGTGGCGTGGTCGGTGACCGTGGCCCTGGCGCTGATAGGAGCGGCCGCTTTGGCCTACCGCCGCTACGCGCAGCGCGATATCGCAGCGGCGCTTGGGTGGGCGGCGTTGCCGATCGCCGGTGCGGTCACCTGGGTAGCGGTTCACGGGTTAGGCGGCTACGGGTTGGCGGCCGGCTGTGCGGCAATGACGGCACTTTGTGCCGTTCTGCATCTCGCTGTAGGCACTGGCCATTGGGGTTACCTTGTCTTTCAAGTGATCTGCGCCCTAGGTGGAATCGCGCTGGCGCTGTACGCCGCAGGGCTTGGCACCAGCGTGGCTGGTGTCGGCCTGGCACTCGTCGCCACGCTGGCTTGCCTCGCGGTGCCCAGCGCGACCCGCCGTTTCCCTCGGGTCGCGGCGCTGCGGCGCCGTCACGGCCGCAGCGACGTCACGTCCGGGAATCCGTCACGTGGCCACGATGTGTGGGCTCGCGTGCGCTCAGAGACGTTCACCCGGTCGGCGCTCTACGCAGGATTGGCGCTAAGCGCTGGGCTCGGTGCGGTTGTCGTCCTGATATCTGTGCGGCCGGTCCGGTGGTCTGGCGCGATTTTCGCGTTGGCCTGCGCCGCGACGTTGGCACTCCACTCGCAGCGGCCCATCACCGTCGTGGAGCGCGCGGCGTTAGCGGCACCAGCCGTAGCCCTGACGGTATTGAGTTGTCTTCTGGCACAGAACGGTAGCCGCCCGATATCCATCGTCACGTTCGGTGCACTGCTAGTAATGGCTGTGGTGTTTGCGGTGATCGGTGCCACGGCCCGGCCCGGGCGAGCGCCCCAACGGCTCCAGGCGTTGCTTGCTTACCTGCACTACCTGGTCGTCGCCGCGCTGATCCCCCTGGCCTTATGGGTGGTTGACGGTTACGAGCGCTGGGGCTCGGCATGATTCGCGCGGTGGCGGTCTTGACCGTCATCCTGTTCATCGCGGGATCGGCCACGGCACCGGTACCAGCGCTCGCCGTCGAACCTCCGCTGGTACCGCCAGGGCCACCACCCGGCGGGCCCGTCGCTCCGCCGGACCCGACCGAACAGAAAGCCGCCTGTGGCGTCGGTGCAACGTTTCCTGGCAGCGCGTTCCGGCAGCGTCCATATGCCGACACCATGCTCGACTACAGCGCAGCATGGAGGTTTTCGCGCGGCGCCGGGCAGAGGGTCGCAGTGATCGACACGGGTGTGTCACGCCATCCCCGGCTGCGTTCATTAGAAGGCGGCGGAGACTATGTTTCGGCGTCGGACGGCCTGGAGGATTGCGACGCCCACGGCACCGTGGTCGCGGGTCTAATTGCCGCCGCTCCGGATCCCGACGACGCCTTCGCCGGCGTAGCGCCGGACGCCACCATAGTGTCGATCCGCCAGAACAGCAATGTGTATTCGGCGCACGGAGCCGGTTCTGCACAAAACGATCCGAATGCGGTGGCGCCGGGCTATGGAAGCACGCAGACCCTGGCGCTGGCCATCGTCCGCGCCGTGGATCTGCGTGCGACGGTGATCAACCTGTCGGAGACAGCATGCGCGCCGGTGGGCGCCGGCATGAACGACGCCGCACTTGGACAAGCGGTTCGCTACGCGTTCGAGCGGAACGTGGTCGTCGTGGCCGCCGCCGGCAACGTTGACTCACAGGGTCTTTGCAGTGCGCAAAACGAGGTGCGTGACCCCAATCTTCCGCTGACCGACGCGTGGAATTCAGTGCGCACGATCGCGAGCCCGCCGTGGTTTCAGGACTATGTCCTGACCGTCGGCGCGGTGGCGCCGGACGGGAGACCTAGCGATTTCTCACTGCACGGACCATGGGTGGATGTGGCTGCACCGGGCGAGCAGCTGACCTCGCTGAGCCCCAATGCGCCTGGGCTGATGAACGCCTGGCAGGACGCGCAGCGCGGCATGGTGCCGGTTAACGGCACAAGCTTCGCTGCCCCCTTTGTATCCGGCGTCGTCGCCCTCATGCGATCGCGTTTTCCCGAAATGTCGGCCGCAGAGGTCATGGAGCGGATCAAACGCACGGCGCAGACACCGGCGGCCGGGCCAAACGCGGCGACCGGCTATGGAGTTGTCGACCCGATCGCCGCGTTATCACGCGTCGTGCCACCAGCCACCGAGGCACCGGCTCCCTTTGCCGGCCGTGCCATTACCGCTCCGACCCCGCGGGAGGCGGTCGTTAGCCGAGGCCGCGACCTTGTGCTGGGCGTCGTCGCAGCCTGCGCGGCGCTGGCGGTGATCGCCATAGTGGTGATCGGTGGCGCGACCGGCAACCGAAAGTGAATCGAAGCGGCGACAGAATTAGAGGTGTGATGAACAATCGATTCAATGCGGATCAGGCCTCGGCAGGTCCTCACCTACCTTCCTCCGAAGGGTCTTGGGCACAAACGCTTACGTCACACGGTGATGCTGAGGACATCGACCGGCCTGACGCGCACGCCCCCGTGCGCGACGAGTCTCAGGACGAAACATGGGGTTTCGCGGCGGCCGTCGACGAGACTGCGCCGACCGGGTCTGGCGACATCGATGAAATCGAAGGCCGCGCCGCCCGCCTGATGGCCCAAGTGGCAGCCCAGCGGCTGCAAAAGCAGGCACAGCAACCGGAATCGGTCGACGACATGTCGTCGGATGGAAACGAGGAACCTTGGGATGATAACGAATTCGAGTCGATGACCTTGGAGGACGCCACGGAGGACGTCGTCGTCGACGACGATTCGAACAGGCCAAGCTCCACCAGACAAATGGCGTTACCTCCGTGGCAGTCTTTTACCTCTCCGGTGGGCACGGAGTTCGACGCATCGGAAGCCCGCTCACCGGCCGTTAACCGTGACGAGCCGCCGGCAGCCCCGGTGCGGACACCCCCTGGCCCCGTGCCACCACCGCCGCCTGGGTGGCCGCCCGGGCTACCCCTGCCGCAGCGCGATTGGCAAACCCCCCCGGAGTGGCCGCCTGGGTTACCGCCGCTGCCGCCCGGCTGGCAAGCCCCACTGCCGTGGTTGCTTCCGCCCGAGCAGGCGGCGCCGAACCGACAAGGGCACGACGACGCCCCACCGAGTTCAACGGTGCCGAGTGGTCCAATACAGCAGCGACTTACCGAGCACGTTGCGCAGCAATCGTTTCAGGTCCCACCGCCGCTGGACGAAGCCGAGATCGTCAACAAGGTCCGGCACGCGCCGGAGTCGGGGTGGCGAGCGGTGGTGTACAAGGTCACCGGCGGTCGCATCAATCCAGGTCTGTCCCGCAAAGACCGTGAACGGCAGGCGCTGCTCGAGCAGATCCGACAGCCGATCGCCGGTGATTTCCGCATCGCGGTGATATCCCTCAAGGGTGGAGTCGGAAAGACGACAACAACTCTGGGTCTGGGCTCGGCGTTGGCGACAGTGCGTACCGACCGGGTCATTGCTGTCGACGCAAATCCGGACCGGGGCACTCTGGCGGAACGCGTCGCCGACACATCGAACACGTCGACCGTGCGGGATCTTTTGCGGGATCCCAACATTACGCGGTACGCCGACGTTCGCAATCACACCCGAATGGCTTCCAGCCGACTGGAGGTGCTCGCCAGCGAGCAGGACCCTGAAGTGGCGGAGGTGTTCGGCGAGACCGACTACCGCTGCACGATGGACATTCTTCGGCACTACTACAACATCATTCTCACCGACTGCGGCACCGGAATCATGCACTCGGCGATGACCGGCATCCTCGACTTGGCCAATGCGATCGTTCTAGTCACGTCGCCGGCTATCGACGGGGCACGCAGCGCCTCGGCGACGTTGGACTGGCTTGCTCAGCACGGTCACGCCGCGTTGGTGCGCGAAGCCCATGTGGTATTGACCGCACCGAAACCGGGTTCCGCGGCGGTCAAGCTAGACAAGGTAGTTGAACACTTCGCGGCCCGGTGCAGGTCGACGCACGTCATTCCATTCGAACGGCATTTGGCCGCGGGCTCCGATTTCGATTTCGGATTGCTCAAGCCCCAGACCATGCGCGCTTACCTCGAACTGGCCGGCGCTGTGTCAGAAAAGTTCTCGCGGCCCCGCTAGCCTGGCGCTGAAATCGCCTTGGCCCGCGTCCTGGCGGCAAAGCGGGTGGTAAACGCGAAGGCTGCCTCGGCTGTCGGCCCTGACGTTGCGGTCTGCACGACGCCGTCGTCGGCGACCAAGAACGCCGGTCGCTCGATCGCGATCTCGCCTTCGGCGGCCGGAAAGTACACGTGCCAGCCAGCGTCCATGCGGGTCGCCTCCAGCCGATCGAGCGAGTCATCGGCGGTCTCGACTCGGTTTACGCGGCAGTAATCGGCGACCAGTTGCTTGGCGACCTCGGCCCCGATGCGTGCATGGGCGGGAAGCAGCACACCGGCCGCGTCGAGCTGGGCGAGCGCTTCGGCGAAGTCGAATCCAGCGGGAACGCCATCTGGGAACAACCTGTTGAGACATCGCGGTGTGGCCACGAGCGCCTCGGCGGCAGCGATGAATTCCCGAGCCGCCGTCAGTGTCTCGTCGGTGGCCGTCGTCCCCGCGATCGACACCATGTCGGCAACCAGGCGGGCCGCATGGTCGGCGGTGTCCAGGTCGGGCATCGCATCAACGATTTCGTCGACCGGCTCCCATTGCTCTGGCGTCTCGCGGATATCGGCCCTGTACCAATGGTCCCCGTCCCACCAGTAGCAAAACGACAGCAGGCCATCGGCGACCCGCTCATCGAGGTACCAATTGTGCACCCAGCGTGGCGCGCCGCGGTATAGCTCAGGAAAATCGATCACACCCCAATACGCCGCCGTCAACAGCACCGAATCATCAGCGCCGCCGGACAATACCGCACGACCGTCGGGCAGGCGGGCCAGCGTGCACCCGCCACGACCACCGCGATAGACACAATAGGTCGGGTTAATGCGTGGTCCGAGCGGCGCATCGGATCCGCCGCACACCGCCGCCAGCGCCGCCATTCGCGACCACAGCTCCGGCAGCGGCGGAATCTCATCGTCGGCTAGTCGCGGCGCCGCACGCCCACCCACCCCGTTACCGGCCTGAGCCTCCGCTGCCTGTGCCGCAGTGCGCACCTGCTGACCCTCGTAGGCAATGTGTGCCATCAGCCACAACGCAACATCGGCACGCGGATAACGCTCCAAATCAACCAGATACGCTTCGCCGGACAGAAGATGCTCCCACGGAATCATCGTGTCCCCGTAGTCGAATCCCGCCTGCACCATCCCGCCGCGGTCGACATGGAGTAGCAACCTCAGCCACGGGCCCTGTTCACCCGCTGTCAACTCGCGATGAGCCCGCGCCCGCTGCATCGCCCCGACCTCGACGGGCACTCCAACCGCACCACCAGGGGTGTCAGCGACCACATCAACGATCTCTTCGTCCCCGGCCACGCTGAACACCGCTCGGAGCGCATCGAAATCAGGCGGTGCGTCCCCGGCTAGAATCAGCGCAATCTCCTCCACCAGCTGCTGCGCATCCTGCGCCGAAGCCTCAGAAGTACCGGAAATACCCTCGGTGGCTAAGGATGTCGGCTCAGACGCAATGGGATCCACCCGGGCTTCCGACGCTTCCGATCCCTGCTCCGTCACACCCTCACCTCGTGATCAACCTGCAGAAAACACACGGCCACGGCAAAAACCTCCACACCTAACCATATAGCTATGGCGGCCGAATCTGTTGTGCACCAGGCGATAGCAGTGCACTGTCCCCTAATAGGGTGTGACACAACCGGATTCCTCATTAAACGGCTCATCTACTGACGCAGTGCGCCAGATCCGAAGCCCACCAATCCACGCGACGCTATCGCGGGGGATCCGCGACCCGCGGAGACGGATGCGAACGTTAAAGTGTTTACGTGGCTCCAAAAGTCGCAACAGCCGAGCCTCGTGAACGAACCATCCGTCACGTGACCAACGATGGTCGTGTCCGTAGGGGTCGTGAACTACTGTGAGCAAGGCCCGACCTTCCCAATGCGCGCCAATGCCGGTGTTCGTCGAATGCCTGATTCCCAGATGTTCATCCCCGGGGAAGGTGCGGGCACCTAACACACCGCCTGACTGAGGCGCATCACACGTTTCGATCATTGCCTTTTTCACCGGATAGGGCGGTCGAGGGTTCGGGTTTGCCCCTGGTGGGGGTTGATTGGATAGCGGAAGGGAGCCCTCTCCGATAACTGACCCACATTGTCTGCTGGTTGAGGTTTTCCGCCCGATCAGCACGGCATCGAGACTTATCCTGTTCTGCGCCCGCTCCTGTTCTGCGCCGCGAATTCGCCGGGGTCATTGACGTTGACCTACGAAAAATCCCAACCCGCGGCCCAAAGGCGGTCAAGACCCGCGGGTCTTGCAACACTGATTCGATGGCGTTATCGACGTCGGTGTCATCGTCGGGAGGACTGTCCTTTGGCACCGTTGGGCCGACGCTCTCCGAATGGCTCAGGGCACCCAGCCGTGCCACTGAATCGGCCGAGCCTGCCGCCGAGATCATGTCCGCCGCAGCGCTGTTGGCAGCAGCGAAACCCGCTAGCCCGGCAGGAACAACTGACAAGACCACCGCCGAACCCTCCCTGCCTGAACCGCGAAGCCCCGGGCCCGCGACCGAGCTGAGCCAAGGGCACATAGCCTTATCCGTTGACCCAGCGATTCCTCAATCGTGTCCTCACCGAGACGCCACCGCCACGACACGCCTCCTCTTTGGTGAGAGGCTTCAACTCCCACGCCACGACACAGCGGCGAGAATGCCGACTACAGGTAGCTGTGGTCCGGGTGATACCGAACATCTTGATACCAGTGACCACGTCCAGTATGGTGCAGGCGGAGTTATGGTGCGCCGCATTAGGTTTGCAGGCACCGTGGCGTTCTGGGCTTTCGGGGAGTTGAGCACCGGCCGACCCAAGCGGCGGACGTGCTGGAAAAACATGGCGCCGGCAA
>NZ_LZKY01000227.1:0-7581 GCF_001673055.1 Mycobacterium sp. 1245801.1 | reverse complement strand
GACGGCGTAGTAGATCAGCACGGCGAACGAGGAAAATCCGATGGCGTCGCGCAGGTCGGCGGTGGCGGCCAGGACCGCCACGATGACGCCGATCAACAATTCCGCGCGGTGGGGGACGCCGAACCGCGGATGCACCGCGGCCAGGGTGTGCGGCAGGTGGTGGTCGCGCGCCATCGCGAACGTGGTGCGCGAGACGCCGAGGATCAGCGCGAGCAGCGAGCCCAGCGCCGCGATCACCGCTCCCGCCTGGACGGCGGGAACCAGCCAGCCCGTTCCCGCCGCGCGGGCCGTCTCGACCAGCGGGGCGGCGGAATTCGCCAGCCGGTCCGGGCCGAGCACCCCCAGCGCGGCCACCGCGACCAGCGCATAGACGGCCAGCGTGATGGTCAGCGCCAGCGGTATCGCGCGCGGGATGGTGCGCGCCGCGTCGCGCACCTCCTCGCCGAGGGTGGCGATGCGCGCATAGCCGGCAAAGGCGAAGAACAACAGGCCGGCGGCCTGCACCACACCGCCGAGGGTGGCGCCGCTCAGCCGCAGCTGCTCGGGCCGTGCCGCGCCGGAAGTCAACGCGGCGACGATCACGGCGACCAGCACCGCCAGCACCACCGCGACGATGATGCGGGTCAGCCAGGCCGACTTGCGCACCCCGGCGTAATTGACCGCCGTCAGCGCCACCACCGTCGCGACGGCTACCGCGTGGGCCCGCGCCGGCCAGGCGTAGAGGCCGATGGTCAGGGCCATCGCCGCACACGACGCGGTCTTGCCGACGACGAATCCCCAACCGGCCAGGTATCCCCAGAAGTCCCCCAGGCGTTTTCGGCCGTAGAGATAGGTGCCGCCGGACGCGGGGTAGCGCGCCGCCAGCCGCGCCGACGACGTGGCGTTGCAGTAGGCCACTACCGCCGCCAGCGCCAGGCCCAGCAGCAGTCCCGAGCCGGCGGCGCGCGCCGCGGGGCCCAGGGCCGCGAAGATCCCCGCACCGATCATCGATCCCAGCCCGATCACCACCGCGTCGAAAACGCCGAGGCTGCGGCGCAATTCGTCGTTGCCGGCCGGGGTGCTCGTCGGGATGCTTCCGGACACTGGGTCTCCTCGAAGTCGGAGAAATGGGCACGCCTGCGTCGCCTCGCGTAGCGCCTAACCTATCAAATTGATTTGATGTATCGTGCCGAAGTATGGCGGCGGTCGATCGAGCGGACGTTCCGCCGCTGATGCGGATGGCGGGGCACCCCCTGCGGTGGGCGCTGCTGACCGAGCTGGCCTCCGGAGACCACCGGGTGCGGGAATTGGCTGCCGCGGTCGGCGAGCCGCAGAACCTGGTCTCGTATCACTTGCGGTTGTTGCGTTCGGCCGGACTCGTCGATGCGCGACGCAGCAGTTTTGATGGGCGCGACACCTATTACTGGTTGAATTCGACGAACTGCGCCAAGGCATTTCGTGAGGCGGCCGCCGCTTTGCATCCGGCGTTGGCGCCCGGGGCCGCCCCCAGGGCGGCACCGCGCACCGTGTTGTTTTTGTGCACCGGAAACAGCGCGCGCTCGCCCATGGCCGCTGCACTCCTCGAGAAACGCGGCCAGGGGCGCATTCGAACGGCAAGCGCGGGTAGTTATCCGAAACCCGCGCTCCACGTCAACGCCATCCGGGTCATGCGCGACGAATACGGCATCGACCTCAGCGGCACCCGGCCCCAATCCCTGGCCACGGTGTCCCGACGCCGCTTCGACTACGTGATCACGCTGTGCGACAAGGTGCGCGAATACGCGCGCGACCACGATCTGGCCACCACGACACACTGGAGCCTGCCCGATCCGTCTGCCGGCGGCGCCGGCTATCCGCAATTTCGCCGTGTGGCAGGCGAATTGAGCCGCCGCATCGACTTCTTCGTGCCCGGCATCGGCGTCGGTGCGGTCGGGCGCTGACGATGGTGCTCAACCGGCGTCAGTTCGGCAAATGGGCCGGCGTCGCGCTGACGGCCGCCGCGGGAAGCGCCGGTGCCGCGTGTTCGCACCCTTCGCCCGGCGGTCCACCCGGCGGCAAAGCCGATTACACGCTGCGGATCGGCTCGGGGAAGGTCGAGTTGGCCCCGGACCGGACGGTGTCGACCCTGACCTACAACGGTCAATTTCCCGGTCCGCTGCTGCGGTTCAAGGAGGGCCGGCGAACCTGGGTCGACGTCTTCAACGACACCGACTCGCCGGAGCAGCTGCACTGGCACGGCCAGCACGTCGGCGTCGACGTCGACGGCGCCGCCGAGGAGGGCACCCCCGACATACCCGCGCACGGCATGCGCAGGATTTCCTTCGTTCCCGGCCCGGCGGGCTTGCGCTTCTATCACACCCACGTCGTGCCGCGCGCCGATCTGTCGCGTGGCCAGTACAGCGGCCTGGTGGGCCCGGTCTACATCGAGCCCCCGCACGACACCGGTGCATACGATCAGGAAATCTTTCTGACGCTCAAGGAGTTTGACCCCGCCTTCAGCCGCGGTGGCGACATGCCCAGCGATTTTCTGGCCGGTGCGCAGGATCAAGACCTGAAGGACAGGGGCGAGTCGGCGATGGCCGCCGCGCTGGAGCGCGGCGAGTCACCCGGCAACGAGGTCGGGTACGGGGCCTTCGCGATCAACGGGCGCATGCTGGGCCACGGCGAGCCCATCCGGGTGCGAACCGGTCAGCGGGTCATGCTTCACGTTCTCAACGGAAGCGCCACCGAGACCCGCAGTTTGGCCCTGCCCGGCCACACTTTCACCATCGTCGCGCTGGACGGCAACCCGGTACCGACGCGGGCCGCCGTGCCGGTGTTGTGGCTGGGCGCGGGCGAACGGATCTCGGCGATGGTCGGCATGACCAATCCGGGCGTCTGGGTGCTGGGCGATCTGTCCGACGACGACCGCGGCCACGGAATGGGCGTGGTCGTCGAATATGCCGGGCGCGGTGGGGATCCGCACTGGGCGGCGCCCCCGCCCTTCACGTGGGATTACCGGGTGTTCGGCGCATCGCAGCGGGCGGACCTGCCACCGCCCGATCGCACCATCGACATGTTGATCGAGAAACGCAACGCCGCCGACAACGGTTTCAACGTCTGGACGATTAACGGTGTGCCCTTCGCGATGGACACCAACAAGCCCGTGCTGGACATCGAGCGCGGCAAGCGTCACCGGCTGCGATTCCGCAACGCCAGCGACGACCTGCACCCCATGCACCTGCACCGGCACACGTTCGAAATCACCCGGTTCGCCGGGACAGCGACGGCCGGTGTCCGCAAGGACGTCGCCATGCTCGGCGGCTACCAGAGCATGGAGATCGATTTCCTCGCCGACCAACCCGGCCTTTCGCTACTGCACTGCCATCAACAGATCCACATGGATTACGGGCTCATGCTGCTGTTCAACTGCACCTGACGCCTCACCCCAGCGGGTTGTTCTGGCGCACCCCCCGATACATGCCCCAACGCACGATCCAGGGCATCACCACGCGCTCGACCGACCAGGACGGGAAGCGGAAGGACTGGCCGGTGGGCAGGAAGACCTCCAGCCCGTTGGGCTGGATACCTACCAGCGAGCCCCAGCGCCGCGCCGGCGCCCGGTAGGGCCGCAACGGCCGGCCGGCGAAGTAGGCGAGGACGTTGCGTGCCACCAGGGCATCGCCCCGGTTTCGGGCGGAGCTGCGCAGCGGATCCGTCGCCGCGACGTCGCCGACCGCGAACACGCCCCGGTGGCCGGGCACCCGCAGTTCGGGGGTGACGCGCACGAACCCGCGCTCGTCGAGCAGCTCGGTCGGCAGCCAACCGGTGTTGGGCCGCACCCGTCCGATCGCCCACAGCACGGCGTCGGCCCGGGCCGGGGGCTGCCCGGTGCTGAAGTGGACAGGCTCGCTGGTCAGTTCCTCGCCCGCGAACCCGTCGGTCACCACCGCGCGGTGGCCCGGGTGCAGGCCGACGCCCAGCTCGGTGAGGCGGCGGCGCAGCCGATGCCAGATTCGCGGATGGTGTCCCGCCAGCGCGGACTCGCCGGGGAAGTACAGTTCGATGCGCTTGTCCGGCCACGTGGTCGCCATGTTGAGGGCGCTGCTGACGGCCGCCGCGCCGCCGCCCACCACGGCCACCGAGCCGGCGGCGGCCAGCCTGTCGTGCGCGGCGCGCAGTCCCGCGCCGATCTCGGCCGCCGACTGCAGGGTCGGCTGGCGCCAAAAGCCGTTGCTGACTCCGGTCGAGATGATCAGCGCGTCGTACGGTTCGGTGACGGCCGCGCCGTCTTCGCTTCGGCCGGAGACGGTTTGGGCGTCCAGGTCGACGCCGGTCAGCGTGGCCTGCACGGTGCGGACGCCGTCGAGACGGCGGAACCGGTCGAACGGAATCCAGTAATCGCGGGCCCAGTCGTGTGGACGCGAGAGCCGGACGCCGAGCTCCTGGCCGCTCACCAGCGCGGGCTTGGCCGAAATGCCGACGACGTCGGCGTGCCGCGACAGCCGGATCGCCGCGAGGACGCCGGCGTCGCCGAGCCCGGCGACGATGACACGCTTTCGGTTCATGCCGTTATCCTGCCCTGCGTACATTGCGGACGAGCCGTTGACCGATCCGAGAGCAAGGGGGCCACGTCAGGTGATCGTCTCGTGCGGCACAGCGACACCGGCGCATCCGCGGGTGAGCGCCGCGCTGCGCACCTCTCTCAGTGCCATGGTGCGGGCGTCGGCCCCGCGCCCCGCGGCGGCCCGGCGCGCCGCCAAGGACTTCGAGAAGGCGTTGATTCCGGCGGTCATCGCCGAGATCCGGTGGTCGTTCACCCGGCCGCGCACCTGGCTGATGGGTGTGGTGGCCAACGTCGTCTTCGCGGCCGGCTGGTTGCTGGTGCAGCCGCTGACGCCGGTGGGCCGGCACCCCGATTGGGTGATCCTGGTGGGCACCTACTTCTCGTCGTGGGTGCTCGCCGACGTCACCACCACCAATTTCCTGGGCGCCGACCACTACCGGATCCTGCGGGGGTTGTCCGCCGGCGTGCCGTTCTGGCGCATCCTGTTGATCAAAAACCTCGCCCTGCTCGCGATCGTCGGCGTGCCCACCCTGTCCGCGGCGGTGGTGTTGACGCTGTGGCTGGAAACGCCGGCGCGACTGGGCATTACGATCCCCACCGTCGCGGTGCCCATCGTCTCCTGGTTAGGCGTCGGCAACTTCATCTCGGTGCTGCACCCGGTCAGTGTCGAGCCGCTGATCCGGCGCTGGCGCCAGCGCGGCGATCTGCGCCGCACCCGAAGTTGGGTGCTGGCCCTGACGCTGCCCTACGTGCTGTACTACGTGGCCGACCCGATGAACGGCGTGGAACATCGCGTGTTGTGGCAGCAGGCGCCCGCGTTGATCTGGCCGGTGTTCGGGCGCGACACCAAAAGCTTCGTCCACCTTGGCATCGCCATGAGCGTGTGGATCGCCGGCAGCATCGCCGCGGTGTACTGGGTGCGCCGGCGCGGATTGCAGATCCGTTAGGACACCTGGGGCTTGATGTCTTCGATGACCCACTGCGCGTAGTCGAGGTATTCGTCCACGTCGCTCACGGGAGGGACGGGAACCGCGGTCACGGTCACGCCCTGCTCGGCGAGCCAGTTCAACCGGTCGACGATGTGTCCGGCGCTCATGCCCGGCCGGTCGCTCGCTCGGCGGGCGACGTGTCCCTCGCCGACCCGGTTGGTGCCCAGCCCGTGCATCACCTCGAATTCCCGGCCGTCGTAGGAGGGTTGGGACCTGATGTAGTCGAGCTTCTCGGCGATCTGCTCCGGTGGTGTGAGGAACGGCCACCAACCGGACCCGAACGTGGCCGCCCGGCGCAGCGCGGCGTCGGCGTCGCCGCCGATCCAGATCGGAAGATGCGGTTTCTGAACGGGTTTGGGCTCGAAGGCGATGTCGGAGAAGGACACGTACCGGCCTTCGAATCGGGGTGCGTCGCTGGTCCACAGCTCGACGATGGCGGCCAGGTATTCGTCGGCGATGCGGCCCCGCTCCCCGAAGGGCACTGAGAGCAGCTCGAACTCGCGGGCCAGCCAGCCCACGCCGAACGTCACCATCATCCGGCCCCCGCTCATCCAGTCCGCGGTGGCCAAGGCCTTGGCCAGCACGATGGGGTGCTGCAGCGGCAAGATGGTGACGCAGGAATTGATGGCCACCCGCTCGGTGGCACCGGCGATGAAGGCCTGCGCGGTCGTCGAGTGCAGATAGTGCGGCCCGGACAACTCGACATGCTCGGTGGGGATGACCAGATGCTCGGGCACCGCGATCATGTCGTAGCCCCATCGGTCGGCGCATTGCATCATGCGGCGCTGGTCGCCTCCGGTGACGGCCGCCTCCCAGGGCTGCGTGATCGCCTTGAGGCGCAGCAGGTGCGGAAGGGGGAAGGCGAACTTCACGGGCGTCCCAGCCAGCGGTCCATGTCCTCCAATCTAGGGGTTGGTGTTGTTAACCTGGCGACATGGACTCCGAAACGGACCCTGCCAGCCAAAAGCTGACCAACGCGGCGTTGGCCGCCACCAGCTGGGCGCTGCTGGGCATGATGTCCTACGAAGAGGAGGTTTCGGGCTATGACCTCAAGAAGTGGATCGACTGGAGTGTCGACCTGTATTACTGGAGCCCGTCGTACAGCCAGATCTACACCGAGCTGAAGAAGCTGGAGTCGCTGGGACTGGTGACCTCACGCGTCGAACGCGACGAGGGCACCCGCACTCGCCGGCTGTACAAGATCACCCCGGCCGGGATGGATGCCGTGACCGAGTGGACCACTCACGCGCCGGTGGACCCGCCGGTGCTCAAACACAGTGTGCTGCTGCGGGTTACGTTCGGGCACCTCAGTAACCCGAGCCGGCTCAAGGAATTACTGCAGGAGCATGTGGCGTACGCCGAAGCCAGGCACCGCAAGGCCGTCGAGGACGCCGAGGGAGCCGAGGCCGAACCCGCGTGGGCGTACTCGGTGCTGGCGCTGCGCTGGGCGGCCAAGTATTACGCCGCCGAGCGTGAGTTCGCGCTGGAGATGATCAAGGAGATCGACGAGGCCGACGCCATCCTGCAGAGCGCCGCGAAGGGTGGCTTCGGCAAGCCGCGTCCCAAGCCGGGCAATTGGCGCGAGATCGAAAAACAGGTCCAGGCGAAGCGCGAAGCGGACTAGTTCTGACGGTGGTGACCGGTTTCGCCCGTGGCGCCGGCCGTCCGGTCCCACGAAATACAGATATCGAAAACGCATACCGAAATCCCTTGCGTCACTGTGGTTTCAGGGCTTTACTGTCGCCGATTTTTGTCGGTGGTCCTCGCTAGTTTGGCGGTGTGAGTGATCAGCAGGATGTCGAGGCGGCGTTCGACGCGCTCGATGCCGCCTGGGATCGCGTGTGCGCGCTGAACGTCGACGCGCTGAAGCCGCGCCAACAGTTGGCGGTGTTGGCGCGCTGCGAAAAGCAGCGCCGGCGCATCCCGGCCGTCGAGCACCCCGTGATCAATTCCCTGGCCCGCCAAGCACCCTCGGTCGAACTCGGCGCCACGGTGGTCCACGCCATCGCCGAGGCGACGCTGATCAGCCGCGCCGAAGCCGCCCGCCGCCTCAACGAGGCACGCGAT
>NZ_LZKY01000226.1:0-1072 GCF_001673055.1 Mycobacterium sp. 1245801.1 | reverse complement strand
TCGTCATCACGGCTGAACGGCGCATCGACTCGGCGGAGACCCGGGCGGTGATCGCCGAGGAGCGGGCGTCGCGTTGGGAGTCGCTGTACCGGATCGCGGTCGCGCACCTCCGCGAGGTGATCCGTTGGGCCACCGTCAACAACACGGGCACCATGCCGGAGCCCCCCGCGGAATTGCAGCGGGAGCTGTGACATGCGTCCGGGCTGCCGCGCCTGGGTGGCGCTCGGGGCTTACGTCGCAGCTTGGGACATGTTCTGCCCGCAAGGGGAGCAGTTGACCGACGCCGCCCGCCGCGGTGTCGTCGCCCACCCGGTCCTCACGACCGGCGCGATCGCGGTCACGGCGCTGCACTTGGCGAACCGGCTGCACCGGCGGGTGGACCCGTTCTATCTGGTGGGCACTTTCGTGGCGTCGGCGCGGTTCATCAAACGCTAGACGTTATTGCGTCAAACGATCCGGTCTATGGTGTACGCAACGGCCGATTGACGGCGGCCCACACACCAGGAGTGACGATCCTTATGTCCGATTTGCAGTTCACGATTACTCGCGACGAGTTCGCGGATGCGATCAACTGGGTGGCGCGGGCGTTGCCGGCGAAGCCGTTGAACCCGCTGCTCGGCGCGATCCGACTCACCAGCGGCTCCGGTTACGTGATCCTGGAGGCGTTCGACTACGAAGTTGCCGCCGTGACAAGCGCTGGGGCGGATGTGACATCACTGGGAACCACCTTGGTGTCCGGGCGCCTGCTGCAGGCGATCAGCAAGGCGCTGGCACGCAAGCCGGTGGAGTTCAAGACTGAGGGTGGTACTGCACGCATCCTGTGCGGGGCCGCAGAGTTCACGTTGCCCACCATGCTGGGGAGTGAGTACCCAGACCTGCCGACGCGGCCGGCCGACGCGGGCAGCGTGGACGCCGGACAGTTCGCGGAGGCGATCGCGCAAACCAGTTTCGCGGTGCACCGCGGCGACGGGTACTCGAGCATCAAGGCGGTGTGTTTCGACGTCGACCCGCTCGGCGGGTTGACGTTGTCGGCCACCGACCGCTACCGCGTCGCGACGAAGACGATCCCATG
>NZ_LZKY01000225.1:0-2028 GCF_001673055.1 Mycobacterium sp. 1245801.1 | reverse complement strand
GGCAATGATTCGTCGGGTAACGGACAGGCCGCACCGCCGCGTGATCAACGCCCGGTCGGTGTCCTTGAGGGTGGCGGTGAGGCGGTGCCGGCGGTGTCGGTGCGTGCGGCCTCACAATCGCCCTCACCAAATACCGGCGCCTCCCAGATGTCCGAGCAACACTCCCACGACGTTGTCGAGGTTAGCCGCGACGATTTGGTGAAGCCCGCGCCCCCCGCCGGTGATGGGGATGTGGAGGTTGGTGCTCATCGCGGCGGGCCGGTGCCAGCGTGGCCGGATCCTGGTGTCGATGTCCAGGATGTTGAACGGCGGGTCCTTGATACAGCCGGTGCGGGCCCGGTGGAGTTGGTGGTGACGATTGCCGGTCATGGGGGGTCGGGGGGTGTTCAGGCTCAACGGCTACTCGATCACCTAGTGCCACGGTTGATTGAGCAGTTCGGCAGTCGCGGGATCGCCCCTGAGCATCTCAGTGTGCATGTGCAGCGCCGCGCCGTGCAGGAGGCGGAAACCCCTGAGGTCAGTGAGCCCACGATTGAGGTGACCACACCCGAGCAGTCGCGGGTGCTCAGTGAGGACGAGCGCACGCTTGTTGAGGAGGTCAATCACCGGTTGCGGGCGCATAACCGGCCGACCAGGCCGGAACGGGTGTTGGCCGCACGCGCGCAGATCTTGGATGCTCAGCAACGAAGCGCGCCCGGGCCTCACGAGAGCGCCACTCAGTGGGCTGCTGACATCGCCGACTACCTCTATAGCGGCGGCCTGCACGGCGGGTTGCCCGGCGGGGCGCCTAAGTGGTGGAAACAAACCACCAAAGTTTTGTTCGGCCAGTCGGCGACATCGTCTTCATCGCGGCGCCAGCGCGACCGCCAACCCGCCCTGAGCGATCCCGCAGGACCCAGCGAACGCGGGGCGAACGCACCGGCGCTGGCGTCGGGGGTCGTGCGACAGCCAGTTGAATCGATGATCGAAAGACCGTTCGGCTCGGGGCTGGAACGCTCGGGATCGGCGTCACCGGATCCTGTGGCTGGGTCCGTTGGTGATGGTGGTCGCTCGCATGAGCGGCGCCAAACGTCGGCCGTGCCACTGGGCGATGGTGATCACCGCAGCGACGACGTGGCAGGGCCGCCACCATATGTGGAACTTCCGGCGTACCTAGATGCTATTCAGGACAGGCCTCCGCGGTACTGGCCCGATGGCCGGCCCCCTGGTTTTCAAGAGTTCGTTTCTCGCATTCAAAGCGGGCTGGCCGGTGAGTTCGGCGAGCTGGCGAACTATGTTGACGATCGGATCGGGCGCAGTTATGACAGGTTAGGGCTGGGCCCGCAGGCCTTGCCCGGCGAGAGGACCCCCGAACGAGGTCTGCTCGAGCAGAGGTTGTCTCGCGAGGTGGGTGAGCACCTTCGCGATTTTAGAGCAACGGTTGTCCGGGTCCGAGAATGGCTGCAACGGCTGCTGATCGAGCGCGGCTACACGCTGTCCAATGAGGCTGTTGAGGACGTCATTGCGCGCAGTTATTACCGTTCAAGGCTAAGCGAGCAAACCTTGCCCCGCGAGGGCACCCCGGAGCGGGGTGTCCTCGAGCAGACGTTGTTTCGCGAGGTGGATGAGTTCATTCGCGAGGTTGCGGCAAGGGTTGTCCGGAGGCAAGAAAGGTTGCAGGCCGAGTCCGGTGCGACCCGCAACCAGGTGCAACCGGCGCGTAGTGCCGGGCGATCCGAACGGCCTGAGGATGCGGAGTGGTTGGTCGCGGCCAGCAGTGATGGGGGGTCGCGGTCAGCGGAGCACCTTGAGTCCCGTGGCACCCATGAGGATGACAGGGCAAGCGACGCGTTAGTGCAGGCGCTGGTGGAGCGGGCGCGAGTGGTTGAGCTTGAGCGGGAGCGCTCGGGTCGCGGTCCGGTTGCCGAGGACCGGTTTGGTCCTGATCCGTTCGGGTTACGGGACCGCGATCCGAGTTTGACGCCGCAGTTGCTGCAAACGGTGCGCCTGGCCAGTGAGCCGACCGATCGGCTGGGCGGGTATTTCCGC
>NZ_LZKY01000224.1:0-837 GCF_001673055.1 Mycobacterium sp. 1245801.1 | reverse complement strand
GGGATGACGCTGCTGGACATCGGTTGCGGCTGGGGGGCCACCCTGCGGCGGGCCATCGAGAAGTTCGACGTCAACGTCGTCGGCCTCACGCTGTCGGAAAACCAGGCCGAGCACGTGCAGCAGTCCTTCGATCAGATGGACACCCCCCGCAGCCGGCGGGTGCTGCTGGAGGGCTGGGAGAAGTTCCACGAGCCCGTGGACCGCATCGTGTCCATCGGCGCGTTCGAGCACTTCGGCCGGCAGCGCTACGGCCGCTTCTTCAAAATGGCCTACCAGGCGCTGCCGCCCGGCGGAGTGATGTTGCTGCACACCATCGTTCGGCCGTCGTTCAAAGACGCGCGGGCCAAGGGCCTGAAGCTGACCCACGAAATCGTGCAGTTCTCGCAGTTCATCCTGGCCGAGATCTTCCCCGGCGGTTGGCTGCCGACGCCGCAGACCGTCGGCGAGTACGGAGTGACCGCGG
Organism: Mycobacterium sp. 1245801.1; assembly: GCF_001673055.1. Classification (NCBI taxonomy): domain Bacteria; kingdom Bacillati; phylum Actinomycetota; class Actinomycetes; order Mycobacteriales; family Mycobacteriaceae; genus Mycobacterium; species Mycobacterium sp. 1245801.1. The sequence continues at coordinate 374 of NZ_LZKY01000224.1, read as the reverse complement.
GCTTCGACCTGACCCGCGTCCAGTCGCTGCAGCTGCACTACGCCAGGACCTTGGACCTGTGGGCCGAGGCACTCGAGGCCAATCGCGAGCAGGCGATCGCCATCCAGTCCCAGGAGGTCTACGACAAGTACATGCACTACCTGACCGGCTGCGAGAACTTCTTCCGCAAGGGTGTCACCAATGTGGGGCAATTCACGTTGGTCAAGTAGGGCGGGACAAGTCGGCCCCGAACGGTGAACCGTTCGGGGCCGATTGCTTTACTGGGCCGGTTACTTCTCCAGCGTGAACTGATTGACGTCGGTGTAGCCCGCACGGAACAACTTCGCGCAGCCGGTCAGGTACTTCATGTACCGGTCGTAGACCTCCTGGGACTG
>NZ_LZKY01000223.1:0-19556 GCF_001673055.1 Mycobacterium sp. 1245801.1 | reverse complement strand
CGCGGCAGCGGGCAGTGCGGCGCCGAGCCCATGCCCGTCCACGTCACCGCGGTGGTCACCTGCTCGCCCGGGGTGAAGGTCTTGATCAGCGTCTCGTTGGACGGCGCGCAGTCCAGGTTCGACCACAGCCGCTTGTTGTCCAGCGAGTAGACGTAGGCCGCCAGCACCGCGGCCCCAACGTCGCGCTTGCAGGCCACCAGTCCGATGTTGGTGACGACCATGGTGAACTTCGGCTGGTCACCAATAAAGTACTGGGGCGCGTTGGTCAGGCCCTTGACCGCCAGCGTCGAGTCGGGGCAGTCGTCGCCCTCTTTGAGCACCGGCGGGGGCTGCACCGCGGCGGTGGGGGTGGGGGTCTCGGGGTTCTGTCCCTGCGCCGGCGGCACGGCCGGGGCGGGGCCCTCGGGTCCGGGCGGCGGGGGCGCCTGGGGCGCAGGCGATCCCGGCTTGTTGGCGGCGGCGCTGGCTTTGTCGGCGTTGGCGGGCTTGGCTCCCGCGCTGTTTCCCATGAAGGCGATGACGACGGCGGCCACGATCCCGATCACGACGACCGCGATACCAATGGCCAGGCCTCTGCGCCGCCAGTAGATCTCGGTGGGTAGCGGGCCACGCGGTTCCAGATCGAGCACGTTCGCAGCGTAGGCCCAGGTCACGTCGATTCGGCTGACCCGCCTCGGCGTGTCGCCAGGTTTGCTGGCCGACCGCCGTGTAGTAGCGGCCCGCCACCGGGGTGGCGCGGGCCGTATCCGCCGCTGGTTACTCGCCCAGGTCGCCGGCGTGGTCGGACAGCTCGGCCCGGCCGTCGGCGAGCTGATAGGTCACGCCGGCGATCGCCAGCGTGCCTGCGGCCAACCGCTCGGCGATGATCGTCGAGCGGGCCGCCAGCTGCGCGACGGTTTCGGCGACGTGCCGCTTCTCGAACTCGTCGACGCTGCTCAGGCCGTCGCGCCGGCCGACCAGGATGGACGGGGCCACCCGTTCCACCACGTCGCGCACGAAACCGCCGGGCACCGCGCCGTCATCGATCGCCCCCACGGCCGCCTTGACCGCGCCGCAGCCGGAATGGCCGACGACGACGACGAGCGGAACGTCGAGCACCGCGACGGCGTACTCGATGGAGCCCAATACCGCCGTGTCGATCGCCTGCCCGGCGGTGCGAACCACGAAGATGTCGCCCAGTCCCTGGTCGAAGAGCAGCTCGGCGGCCACCCGGCTGTCCGCACAGGCGAACACGGCCGCGATCGGCTGTTGGCCGGAGGCCAGACTCGCGCGACGCTCGACGCTTTGGTTCGGATGCTCGGGGCGGCCGGCGACGAATCGCTCGTTACCCTCTTTGAGTGTTTTCCATGCTGTTGCCGGAGTGGTGTTGGGCATGGCACACATTGTGCTGTGCCGCGGTTGCCCGTGACTAGCCGACCTCCAATCCCGGCGAATGAACTTCTGGGGTGGTACGACATCGCGCGCCGCGATCTGCCGTGGCGCGAGCCGGGGGTGAGCGCCTGGCAGATTCTGGTCAGCGAATTCATGCTGCAGCAGACGCCGGTGGCGCGGGTGTTGCCGATCTGGACGGACTGGGTGCAACGCTGGCCCACCGCGTCGGCCACGGCCGCGGCCAGCGCGGCCGACGTGCTGCGCGCGTGGGGCAAGCTGGGCTACCCGCGGCGGGCCAAGCGGTTACACGAGTGCGCGATCGTGATCGCCCGCGACTACGGCGACGAGGTTCCCGAGGACGTCGAGACCTTGCTGACGCTGCCCGGTGTCGGCAGTTACACCGCCCGGGCGATCGCCTGCTTCGCGTACCAGCAGCCGGTTCCGGTGGTGGACACCAACGTTCGCCGGGTGGTGGCGCGGGTGGTGCACGGCCTGGCTGACGCGGGCGCGCCGTCCGCGACGCGCGACCACGCCGACGTGTCGGCGCTGCTGCCCGCCGACGCCACGGCACCGAGGTTCTCCGTGGCGCTGATGGAGCTGGGCGCGACGGTGTGTACGGCGCGCGCGCCGCGTTGCGGGCTGTGCCCGCTGGGCAGCTGCGGGTGGCGAAGCGCCGGTTATCCGCCCGCGCAGGGGCCGGCCCGTCGCGTCCAGACCTACGCCGGAACCGACCGCCAGGTCCGCGGTCGGTTGATGGATGTGTTGCGCGCCAACGATTCTCCGGTGACCCGAGCCGAGCTGGATGTGGCGTGGCTGACCGACACCGCGCAGCGCGACCGGGCGCTGTATTCGCTGCTGGCCGACGGGCTGGTGACGCAGACGCGCGACGGGCGCTTCGCCCTAGCCGGCGAGGAATGACTCGACGGCCTGGCGGTACAGCTGCGGCGCTTCGTCGTGGATCAGGTGACCGGCCTGCGGGGCCTTCAAATATGTTGCACCGCTTGATATTTCCGCCATCTCTTGCATCTGGCCCGGCGGGGTGACGGAGTTGCCAGCCTCGATGAGCAGCGCGGGGGCGCGCACCGCGCGCCACTGTGCCCAGTAGTCGCGGGTGCCCCATTCCGCGGCGATCTCGATCCAGCGCGCGGTGTGACCATGCAGCCGCCAACCGGTTTCGGTCCGATCGAAGGCCTCCAGGAAATACTGGCCCGCGACGGGGCCGAACTCGGCGAAAACCCGCTCGGCGGAATCGAATTCGACCGGGAGGGCATGCAGCCACGGTTCCCAGGGGCCGGTGGTGCGACCGCGGAAGTCCGGCGCCATGTCCTCGAGCACCAGGGCGGACACCAGTTCCGGGTGTTCGGCGGCCAAACACCACGAGTGCAGGGCGCCCATCGAATGCCCGACCATCCGCACCGGGCCGGCCAGCGTGCTCACCGCGTCGGCCAGATCGGCCACGAACCGTTCGGTGCTGATCGGGTGCGGATCGTCGACGTCGCGGCCCCGGTGCCACAACGCGTCGTAGGTGTAGACGGTGCCCAGCCCGGTCAGCCACGGCAGCTGGCGCGGCCAGGTGGTTCCCCGTCCCATCAGGCCGTGCACCAGCACCAGCGGGTCGCCCTCTCCCCCGTGGCAAGTCAACAGATCGCTGGGCATAGCACCATCTTGCGTGCACCGCCCAGGGCCCCGGCACCGGGATGGGCGGGGTAGCCTAGCGGCATGTCGCCAGTGGTGAAGATCAACGCAATCGAAGTACCCGCCGACGCCGGCCCGGAGCTGGAGAAGCGGTTCGCCCACCGGGCGCACGCCGTCGACAACCAGCCCGGCTTCCTCGGCTTTCAGCTGCTCCGCCCGATCAAGGGCGAGAACCGCTACTTCGTGGTGACCCAGTGGGAGTCCGAAGAGGCATTCCAGGCCTGGGCGCAGGGGCCCGCCATCGAAGCGCACTCCGGGGAGCGGGCGAAGCCGGTGGCCACCGGGGCCTCGCTGCTGGAATTCGAGGTTGTGATGGACGTTGCCGGCAACAAGCAGGCTGGCTAGCGGCTTATCGGCGCGGCGCCGCGCATTGACGGCGAGCGCGGCCGCCGCACTGGTAGTGACACTGGCGCCCGGTTGCGCCCCCAATCCGTCCCCGCAGGCCAACGCGGCCAATCCGGGGCGGCAGATCGACACCCGGACCCCACCCGGCGTCCGGGCCCAGCAGACGCTGGACATGCTCAACTCCGACTGGCCCATCGGCCCGGTCGGGGTCGGCACCCTCGCCGCACCCGACAAGGTCGAGTCGGTGGAGACCACCATGGAGGCGCTGTGGTGGGACCGTCCGTTCACCCTCGACGGCGTCGACCTGGGCGCGAGCGTGGCGACCCTGCACCTGACGTCGTCCTACGGTGCCCGGCAAGACATCCGGATCCACACCGACGACGGCGGTTATGTGGATCATTTCGACCTCGACACCCAGGCACCGACCATCAACTCGTGGCACGACATCGACGCGGTGCTGAGCAAGACCGGTGCGCGCTACTCCTATCAGGTCGCCAAGGTCGACGACGGGCGCTGCGAGCCGGTGGCGGGCACCAACACGCACCAATCTTTGCCGCTGGCATCCATTTTCAAGCTCTACGTGTTGCACGCGCTGGCGGGCGCGATCAAGGACGGCACGGTGTCCTGGGACGACCAGTTGACCGTGACCGAAAAGAGCCGGGCCGTGGGCTCGTCGGGATTGGCATTGCCTGCCGGAGCGCATGTTTCGGTGCGCACCGCCGCCGAGAAGATGATCGCCACCAGTGACAACATGGCCACCGACTTGCTGATCGGGCGGCTGGGCACGCACGCGATCGAGCAAGCGCTCGCCACGGCCGGCCATCACGACCCGGCCAGCATGACCCCGTTCCCCACCATGTACGAGCTGTTCTCCGTCGGCTGGGGCAGGCCCGACCTGCGCAGCCAGTGGGAGCACGGGTCGCCGCAGGTCCGCGGTCAACTGCTCGAGCAGGCGAATTCGACGCCGTATGACCCCGATCCGATGCGCGCGCACTCGCCGGCGTCCTCCTATGGCGCGGAGTGGTACGGCAACGCCGAGGACATCTGCCGGGTTCACGCGGCGCTGCAGGCCGACGCGGTCGGCAAGGCCGCACCGGTGCGCGAGATCCTGTCCGCGGTCGCGGGCATCCAGCTCGACCACGACGTCTGGCCGTACATCGGCGCGAAAGCCGGTGGCCTGCCGGGTGATTTGACGTTCAGCTGGTATGCCGTCGACAAGACGCAGCAGCCGTGGGTGGTGAGCTTCCAGCTGAACTGGCCGCGCGATCACGGGCCCACCGTGACCAGCTGGATGCTCAAGATCGCCAAACAGGCCTTCGCGTTGATCGCCCCGCGCTGACTCTCACAACCGCAGCGTCCAACGGCCGTCCCGGAAATGCATGACGATGCGTCCGGCCGGCGCCACGTCGATGCGCCAAAACGACGCCGGGTCGGCGTCCAACGCCGCCACGACCGCCGCGCGGATCACCGCCGGGTGGGTCACCGCTACCGTCCGTAAAGGGTTGGGGATCAACGACTCCAACCAGTGTGACATCCGCGAGATCAGGTCGGCGATCGATTCACCGCCGTGCGGCGCGGCGCCCGGCCGGCTCAGCCACACCTCGAGTTCGGTGGGCGGCACGGCCGCAAGCGCCGCGCCACGCCAGCTTCCGCAGTCGAGATCGGCCAACCGTGGCTCGGTTTCGGCGTGCAGCCCAAGCAGTTTCGCGGTCTGCCCGGTGCGCCGCTCGGGCGCGGCCAGCTGCCGCGGCGCGGCGGCGACGAGGCCGCCCACCGCTTCGACCTCGCGGCGGCCGATCGCGTTCAGCGGCTCGTCGGCGGGAAAACGCTTGTCGGCCATGGCATCGGTCATGCCATGCGACACCAGGGTCAGCCGGAGCACGTCGGTCACGCCGCGATGCTCGGCTCCTGCTTCGTCCGCGCGCCGAGCAGGCGCCCGCTGATCGCCGCGAATACCAGCCCGATTGCCGCCCACAACACCAGCTGGGTGGCCAGCGACAGCAGCCGGAACTCGTAGAGCACGTCGGCGGGAAATCCCGGATAGACGATGGTCCCCGCGGCGTCGCGCAGCGGCTCGGGGGTCTCGTCCGCGCTCGGCAGCGACACCGCCACCACGACGACGGCCACCAGATACGCCGCGGCCGCCAGCAGGCCGGCGTTCCACCCGCCGAACCGCGCGGCGAGGCGCCGCGCCAGCCATACGGCGCCGATCGCCAGCGCCACCGAAACCGCCACCATCACCAGGTACCAGCCAGTGCGCGCCCCGATGGTGTCGGCCTGTCCGACCGCCGGCGGATTCGGCGGATACTTCACGAACGGCACCAGGTACACCGCCCCGAACGCGCCGGCCGCCAGGAGCAGCGAAAGGGCTTGCGGCCGAGCGGTTTCCGTGCGTGCGTAGACCACACTAAACAGCACGGCGAACAGCGCGCCCATGGCGAGGCCGAAGATCAGCACACCGAAGCCGAGCCCGGGGCCCGATTGCACACCGCGGGTGAACAACTCGGCGCCGTGCTCGTGCAAGCCGTGCGCATTCTCGGCGTCGGTGCGGCCGTCTTCAAAAGCGATTGCGCGGGCGATGACGGGCTCGGCGCACAGGCGGGCGAAGACGAACGCCAGCACCGCGCCGACGGCACCCGCCAGCAGACCGCCCGCGATCAGGCGTTTCTCCACGAGATCGGGTCAGTGGCAGGGGAAGCCGAGCAGGTGCCGCGCATCGTGCACGAACTCGTGCACGTGCGAGTCGCTGCCGAACAACGACACCGCCCCCTGGTCGACGCCGACGAAGTACAGCGCCAGCAGCGCGAGGAAGACGGTCGCCGCCAGCCAGAGCGCGGTGCTCGCCGCCGAAAGATCGATCGATCGGGTGCGGCTGCCGGTGAGCTGCGGGTGGGACACAATCGGCTCCTTCTGGGGATAACGCGTCCCCGCTGGGTGTGACGAGTCTCGGGTCTGACTGTGGACAGTGGCGCGACCGTTCTGGACTTTCACCAGATTCCGTGACACTTCGATGACAACGGTCAGTGTAGGGCGCAGCGAAAACGGGCGGTAGTCCGCGTAGGAGTTACCGCCCGTTTTCTGTTGACTGCTACTGCGCGTCCGGCCCCGGGTCCGCGGCGCTGTGCGCCCCCGCCTTGGCCAGGTCCGGCTCGGCCGGCGGCTTGCGGGTGCCGGTGAAGGTGAACTTTGCGTCCTCGCCGGCGCTTTCGCCGTCCCAGTCGTCGACGTCGACCGTGACGACCTGGCCCGGACCGACCTCCTCGAAGAGGATCTTCTCCGACAGCTGGTCCTCGATCTCGCGCTGGATGGTGCGCCGCAGCGGGCGGGCACCCAGCACCGGGTCGAAGCCGCGCTTGGCCAGCAACGCCTTGGCCTTGTCCGTCAGCTCGAGGGCCATGTCCTTGCTCTTGAGCTGGGTCGCGACGCGGTTGATCATCAGGTCGACCATCTTGATGATCTCGTCCTTGGTCAGCTGGTGGAAGACGATGATGTCGTCGATGCGGTTGAGGAACTCCGGGCGGAAGTGCTTCTTCAGCTCGTCGTTGACCTTCTGCTTCATCCGCTCGTAGTTGTTCTCACCGCCACCCTGGGTGAAGCCGAGGCCCACCGGCTTGGAGATGTCGCCGGTGCCGAGGTTCGAGGTGAAGATCAGCACGGTGTTCTTGAAGTCGACCGTGCGGCCCTGACCGTCGGTGAGCCGGCCGTCCTCGAGGACCTGCAACAGGCTGTTGTAGATCTCCTGGTGGGCCTTCTCGATCTCGTCGAACAGCACCACCGAGAACGGCTTGCGCCGCACCTTCTCGGTGAGCTGGCCGCCCTCCTCGTAGCCGACGTATCCCGGCGGGGCGCCGAACAACCGCGACGCGGTGAACCGGTCGTGGAACTCACCCATGTCGATCTGGATGAGCGCGTCGTCGTCGCCGAACAGGAAGTTGGCCAGCGCCTTGGACAACTCGGTCTTACCGACACCGGACGGGCCGGCGAAGATGAACGAACCCGACGGGCGCTTGGGGTCTTTCAGCCCGGCCCGGGTGCGGCGGATCGCCTTGGAGACGGCCTTGACGGCGTCCTCCTGGCCGATGATCCGCTTGTGCAGCTCATCCTCCATGCGCAGCAGGCGGGTGGTCTCGGCCTCGGTGAGCTTGAACACCGGGATGCCGGTCCAGTTGCCCAGCACCTCGGCGATCTGCTCGTCGTCGACCTCGGCGACCACGTCGAGATCGCCCGAGCGCCACTGCTTTTCGCGCTCGGCGCGCTGGCCCACCAGTTGCTTCTCGCGGTCGCGCAGGCTCGCGGCCTTCTCGAAGTCCTGGGCGTCGATCGCCGATTCCTTCTCCCGGCGCGCCTCGGCGATCTTCTCGTCGAACTCGCGCAGGTCTGGCGGCGCGGTCATCCGGCGGATCCGCATCCGCGCCCCGGCCTCGTCGATCAGGTCGATCGCCTTGTCGGGCAGGAACCGGTCGTTGATGTACCGGTCGGCCAGGGTGGCCGCGGCCACCATCGCGCCGTCGGTGATCGACACCCGGTGATGCGCCTCGTAACGGTCGCGCAGACCCTTGAGGATCTCGATGGTGTGCTCGACGGTCGGCTCACCCACCTGCACGGGCTGGAAGCGGCGCTCCAGGGCGGCGTCCTTCTCGATGTACTTGCGGTACTCGTCGAGCGTGGTGGCGCCGATGGTCTGCAGCTCGCCGCGGGCCAGCTTGGGCTTGAGGATGCTCGCGGCGTCGATCGCGCCCTCGGCGGCGCCGGCACCCACCAGGGTGTGCAGCTCGTCGATGAACAGGATGATGTCGCCGCGGGTGTTGATCTCCTTGAGCACCTTCTTCAGGCGCTCCTCGAAGTCACCGCGGTAGCGGCTGCCGGCTACCAGCGAACCCAGGTCGAGGGTGTAGAGCTGCTTGTCCTTCAGGGTCTCCGGGACCTGGCCGTGCACGATCGCCTGCGCCAGGCCCTCGACGACGGCGGTCTTACCGACGCCCGGCTCGCCGATCAGCACCGGGTTGTTCTTGGTGCGCCGGCTCAGCACCTGCATCACCCGCTCGATTTCCTTCTCGCGGCCGATGACCGGGTCGAGCTTGCCCTCCATCGCGGCGGCGGTCAGGTTGCGGCCGAACTGGTCGAGCACCAACGACGTGGACGGGCTGCCGGATTCGCCGCCGCGGCCACCGGTGCCGGCCTCCGCGGCTTCCTTGCCCTGGTAGCCGCTCAGCAGCTGGATCACCTGCTGGCGCACCCGGGTCAGTTCGGCGCCGAGCTTCACCAGCACCTGCGCGGCCACGCCCTCGCCCTCGCGGATCAGCCCCAGCAAAATGTGCTCGGTGCCGATGTAGTTGTGGCCGAGTTGCAGCGCCTCGCGCAGGCTCAGCTCCAGAACCTTCTTGGCGCGCGGGGTGAACGGGATGTGCCCGGACGGGGCCTGCTGGCCCTGGCCGATGATCTCCTCGACCTGGCTGCGGACGCCCTCGAGCGAGATGCCCAGCGACTCCAGCGACTTCGCCGCGACGCCTTCACCTTCGTGGATCAAACCCAGCAGGATGTGCTCGGTGCCGATGTAGTTGTGGTTGAGCATCCGCGCTTCTTCTTGCGCCAAGACGACGACCCGCCGTGCTCGGTCGGTGAATCTTTCAAACATCGGGTTACCTGCTCTCCCTCAACATCGGTACAAACTAGTTAGCGGCCGTTCGAGCAATCCTGCCGGTCTCCTGTGGCCGGAATCGCGTACCTGCCTCCACTGTAATGGTCGGCTTGCCGGCGGGCCTAACCTTGCCGGCGCCTTCTTCGCTGCGGAGCCGCCCGGTCTTCCGGCGCCCTTTGTAGGGCCGATCTCACCTGCGACAGCCTGCGGCGTTGCGCGCCGTAACTGAAGAAACGTCGCGCACTTCCAATTCGTTTCCCAAGCCGCCCGACTATTGTTTCGCGCCCAGCGAAATGACAAACCGGCGCCCGGGCCTTCGAGCCCGGGCGCCGGTCGGTACGGCTGCTACGTCGCCGCGTGGAATGCGTCGATCACGTCGGCCGGGATGCGCCCGCGCGTCGACACGTTGTGCCCGTTGCGGCGGGCCCAGTCGCGGATGGCCGCGCTCTGCTCGCGGTCGATCGCGCCGCGCCCGCGGCCCGAGCCGGAACGCCCGCGCCGGCGGCCGCCGACGCGTCGGCCGGCCTCCACCCATTGCTTGAGATCGCCGCGCAGTTTCGCGGCATTCTTGGACGAAAGATCAATCTCGTAGGTCACCCCGTCAAGCCCGAATTCCACCGTTTCGTCGGCCGCGCCGGCACCGTCGAAATCATCGACCAAGGTGACGGTCACTTTTTTTGCCATTGGCTTACCCTCGCATTTCGTCCTGTGCGGATACTGAGCAGATTGGATCGGACCTCCCCGGTCACCAATCTGCCATAACAGCGAAGCATACTCAATCTGTACGGAAGCCGCACAGTTGAAACTTTGACCTACGACTGCGGCCGAACAATCGGGAACAAAACTGTCTCTCGAATTGACAGACCGGTCAATGTCATCAACAACCTGTCGATACCCATTCCCGTTCCCGTGCATGGGGGCATCGCGTACTCGAGTGCGGCGAGGAAATCCTCGTCGAGCACCATGGCTTCGTCGTCGCCCGCGGCGGCAGCACGCGCTTGCGCGGCGAACCTCTCGCGCTGCACGACCGGATCGTTCAGCTCGGAGTACCCGGTGGCCAACTCGACGCCACGCACATATAGGTCCCACTTCTCGGTGACGCCCGCGATGCTGCGGTGCTGGCGCGTCAAAGGCGTTGTCTCGACCGGGAAATCCCGCACAAACGTCGGGGCGACGAGGTCGTTGCCCACCGTGTGCTCCCAGAGTTCCTCGACGATTTTTCCGTGCCCGTAACCCCGGTCGCGGGGGATCTCGACGCCGAGCCGGTCGGCGATGCCGAGCAGTTCTTCGACGGAGGTCCCCGGCGTGATCTCGTCACCGAGTGCCGCGGACAACGACGGGTACATTTCGATGGAAGCCCATTCTCCGTCTATGTCGTAGACACTGCCGTCGGGCAGCGGGAGTTGTCGGGTTCCGATCGCCTCATCGGCCACCTCTTGAATAAGCTCGCGCGTCACTACTGCCGAATCGTCATAGGTGCCGTACGCCTGGTAGGTCTCCAGCATGGAGAATTCCGGAGAATGCGTTGAATCCGCACCTTCGTTTCTGAACACGCGATTAAGTTCGAAAACTCTGTCGAAACCGCCGACGACGCACCGCTTGAGGAACAGTTCCGGTGCGATCCTCAAGTAGAGATCGATGTCGAGCGCATTGGAATGCGTGATGAAGGGCCGCGCCGCCGCGCCACCGGCCAGCGTCTGCAACATTGGGGTTTCGACTTCGAGAAACCCGCGCCGGTCCAGCGCGTTGCGGATCGCGCGGATGACGGCGATCCGCTGGCGGGCCACCGTGCGGGCCTGCGGGCGCACGATCAGGTCGACGTAGCGCTGCCGTACCCGCGCCTCTTCGCTCATGTCCTTGTGCGCGACGGGCAGCGGACGCAATGACTTGGACGCCATCTGCCAGGAGTCGGCCAGCACGGACAATTCGCCGCGCCGTGAGCTGATCACGTTGCCGTGCACGTAGACGATGTCGCCCAGGTCGACGTCGGCCTTCCACGCGTCCAGGGATTGCCGGCCGACCTTGTCGAGGCTGATCATCACCTGCAGGCTGGTTCCGTCGCCCTCCTGCAGTGTGGCGAAGCAGAGTTTGCCGGAGTTGCGGGCAAAGATCACCCGGCCGGCGACGCCGACGACGTCGTCGGTCGCGGTGTCCACCGGCAGGTCGGGGTGGGCGGCGCGGACTTGCGCCAGCGTGTGGGTGCGTTCGACGGCGACCGGGTAGGGGTCGTGGCCTTCGGCGAGCAGCCGAGCGCGCTTATCCCGGCGGATGCGGTACTGCTCGGGAATGTCTAGGTCGTCGGCACTCACGACGTGCCAGCTTAAAGGACCGGGCTTTGAGGGCGCGGTGCCGTCAGCGTGCGGTCTTGAGCCGGCCGCGCTGGGCGTCGCGGTTGCGTTCGAAGATCAGCCGCAGGCCGTCCAGCGTCAGGTGCTTCTCGTAGTGGCTGACCGTCTGCAGTTCGGGCAGCAGCAGCGGCGCGGTGTGGCCCGTGGCGACGATCGCGACGTCGTCGCCGGCAAAGCCCTCCACATCCTCGCGAATCCGCCCGACCAGACCGTCCACCAGCCCGGCGAACCCGAACACCGCACCGGCCTGCATGCACTCGACGGTGTTCTTGCCGACCACCGAACGGGGCCGGGTCAGCTCCACCCGGCGCAGCGCCGCCGAGCGGGCCGCGGCGGCGTCGGAGGACACCTGCAATCCGGGCGCGATCGCCCCACCGAGGAATTCGCCCTTGGCCGACACGACGTCCACACAGATCGAGGATCCGAAGTCGATGACGATGGCCGGGCTGTTGAAGCGATGAAAGGCGGCCAGGCAGTTGACGATTCGGTCGGCGCCGACTTCCTTTGGGTTGTCGACCAGCAGCGGGATGCCGGTACGCACCCCGGGTTCGATCAACACGTGGGGCACCGACGGCCAGTACTGGTCGAGCATCAGCCGCACCTCGTGCAGCACCGAGGGGACGGTCGACAGCGCCGCGGCTCCGGTGAGCCGTTCGGAGTCGTCGCCGATGAGTCCGTCGATCGTCAGCGCCAGTTCGTCGGCGGTGATCTCGGCTTCGGTGCGAATCCGCCACTGCTGCACGACCTTTGCGTGCTCTTTGGATCCCGAGATCAGCCCGACGACGGTGTGGGTGTTACGGACGTCGATCGCCAGCAGCACGGCTACCGCGCAACGATCCGGGGATCCAGCAGCTCGGCCGCGTCAGCGGGCACGAACGCCGGATCGTGGCCGAGGTCGATCGGCTTGTTGTCGGCGTCGACGAAGACGATCCGCGGCTGGTACACCCGCGCCTCGGCCTCTTCCATGGTGCCGTAAGCGATCAGAATAACCAGGTCGCCCGGGTGCACGAGATGCGCTGCGGCACCGTTGATTCCAATCACCCCGCTGCCGCGTTCGCCGGTGATCGCATAGGTGACCAGCCGGGCGCCGTTGTCGATGTCGACGATGGTCACCTGTTCGCCCTCAAGCAGGTCCGCGGCGTCCATCAGATCGGCGTCGATGGTCACCGAGCCGACGTAGTGCAGGTCGGCCTGCGTGACCGTGGCCCGGTGGATCTTCGACTTGAGCATCGTCCGTAGCATCAATTCCTCCAAGGTGATTGGGCGTAGTGTCCGTCCGGCCCAGCGGTGCCGGCGGGTGTTTCGATCTGCAGTTCGATGTTGTCCAACAGCCTGGTGGTGCCCAGCCGGGCCGCGACCAGCAGCCGGGCCGAGCCGTGGGCGGGCGCCGGGCCCAGGGCGGCGTCGCGCAGCTCCAGGTAGTCGACGGTGAGGTCGGGCACGGCGTCGAGCACCGCGCGGGCCGCGGCCAGTGCGGCCGCACCGCCGTGGTGCGCGGCGTGCGCACCGGCGGTCAGCGCCGCCGAAAGCGTCACGGCCAGTTCGCGTTGGGTGGGGTTTAGGTAGCGGTTGCGCGACGACATCGCCAGGCCGTCGGACTCCCGGACCGTCGGCACCCCCACGACCTGCGTGTCGATGTTGAGGTCGGCGACCATCTGGCGGATCATCACCAGCTGCTGATAGTCCTTCTCGCCGAAGAAGATCCGGTCCGGGCGCACGATCTGCAGCAGCTTGCACACCACGGTCAGCACGCCCGCGAAATGGGTGGGCCGCGCCCCGCCCTCGAGCTCGGCGGCCAGCGGTCCGGGCTGCACGGTGGTGCGTAGCCCATCGGGATACATCGCGGCGGCCGTTGGGGCGAAGACGATTTCGACGCCCTCGGCACGCAGTAGGGCGACGTCGTCATCCAGGGTCCGCGGGTAGGCGTCGAGGTCCTCGCCGGCGCCGAACTGCAGCGGGTTGACGAAGATCGATGCGACCACCACCGCACCGGGCACCCGTTTGGCCGCGCGCACCAACGCCAGGTGCCCGTCGTGCAGCGCGCCCATGGTGGGCACCAGCATGACCCGGCGCCCGGTGTGGCGCAGGGCCCGGCTGACCTCGGTGACATCGCGCGGGGCGGAATAGACGTTGAGTTCACCCGCCGTGAAGGCGGGCGGCCTGCCGGGGCTCATGGCGAGAGCACCTCCACGACGTCGCGGGGGGCGTGCGCGCGCTGGGCGGTCCGCAGGGCGTTCACCCGGTAGGCCTGCGCCAGTTCCGGGGAGACCTCGGTCAGCGCGGCCAGATGCCCGGCGACCGCGGCCGCGTCGCCACGGGCGACCGGGCCGGTCAGCGCGGCCTGCCCGCGCTGCAGGGTGTTGTCCAGCGCGGCCCGGGCCAGCGGTCCGATGATGCGTTCGGCGATGCCGCCCGGCTGGTCGTCGACCGTCTGTTGGCCGAGCAGTTCACTGCCGCGCAGGGCGGCGCGCAGCGCGTCGAGCGCGTCGGCGACCACGGTCACGATGTGGTTGCCGGCATGGGCCAGCGCGGCGTGGTACAGAACGCGCGCATCCTCGGCCACGCAGAACGGTTCCCCGCCCATCTCCAGGACCAGCGATTGCCCGATCGCGTAGCCGACCTCGTCGGCCGCGGTGACGCCGAAGCAGGAATCCGCCAGCCGGCTGATGTCCTCGTCGGAGCCGGTGAATGTCATCGCCGGGTGGATCGCCAGCGGGATGCAGCCGTCCCGGGCCAGCGGCTCGAGAATGCCGATCCCGTTGGCGCCGGACGTGTGGACCACGATGGTTCCGGGCCGCACCGCCGACGTCGCCGCCAGCCCGGACACCAGCCCGGCGAGCTCGCTGTCGGGCACCGCGAGCAGCAACAGCTCGGCACCGGCGGCCACCTCCGGCGGCGCCGCCACCGGGGTGTCGGGCAGCCGGCGCTCGGCGCGCTGCCGGGACGCACGGGAGATGGCGCTACACGCCACCACGACGTGGTCCGCGCGCTCCAGCGCGACACCGAGGGCGGTGCCGACCCGGCCGGCCGAGATGATTCCCACCTTGAGCCGAGCCGGGCGCAGACCGTCGAACTGCACCATCGCAGACGACCTCACAGAATCTTGTTTCGTTCCGGTCCCACTTGGTGGGTACCGTTCGGTCAGTACGACTGTAGTCGATTACCAGGCGTTACCCAATGTGAGGAAGCTCCCAGCTCAGCTCTCGCGGCGGCGGCGCCGGCCTCCTTCGGAGGGCTGCACCTGCAGGCGGGCCAGCAGGTCGGCGACCGACTGACCACCCGTCGAGCTGCCTTCGCCGGCGCCGTCGGGGCCGTCTTGCTGGGGGTCGCCGCCGTGCCGGGGCGCCTGCTCGGGTGCCGGCGGCGGCGCCAGCCGCGGGGGCGGGGGCGCAGCGGCGGACGGGCCCGGTTGCGCCGGGGGCGGTGGCGGGGACGGCGTCGCGGCGGCCGGTGGGGACACGACCGGGGCCTCGTCGCCGGGCAAGGAATTGCGGGCGCCGTAGTCGCGGTACTCCGCGGAGTGACGCGACCGCGCCCGGCGACCGGAGTCGCCGTACGGCGCAGGCGGGACCGGCTCGACGGGCATCCCATCCCAGGCGTCGTCGACGCCCGAATGCCGGGCGCGCCGCCGTCCGCCGGCCGATTCGCCCGGCGAATCACCGCCGACCCAATTGCTGCCCGGCGTGCCGGGTGGCAACCACAGCCCTCCCGCGGCGGCCGGCTGCCAGCCCTGGCCCGGCCAGTGCGCCTGCGGCTGCCGTTGGGGTTCCGGCGCCGGTTCGGGTTCGGGCTGCGGCTCCGGTTGGAACTGCGCCGCCGGCGGCGATGACGGTTGCTGACGCGGCTCGAACCGTTGTTCCGCCGGTCGCGCGTACGCGGACTCCTCGGCGTATGCGGGCTGCTCGGCGTACGCCGGATCCGGCGCCGGTTCGTACTGGTTGCGGACCCGTTCACGGCGGGGCGGCGGCTGCTGGCGAGGCGGGATCAGCGGTTCTTCGGGCACGTCGATGATGGCGTCGTCGCGGTTGTCCTGCGGCACCGACGTCACGCGGTCGCTGGACACCCAGTCGACGGGGTTGTCGCGCGGGTTTTCGCCGTTGCGATCCCACTCGCTGTACGCGCGCTCCGGCTGCGGCTCGGCTTCGGGCGTTCCCCCGAGGGCCGGGCGCTGCGCCAGATCGGTGTCGAACAGGATTTCCAGGCTGGTCCGCAGGGCGGACAGTTCCGCACGCAACTCGGCCAGATCGTCGGCGGCCTGGGCGCGCAGCTCGGAGGCCAGCTCGCGGCGCAGCTGCGACTCCACGGTCAGTTCGTATTCACGCCGGGCCGAGATCTCCCGGTCCAGCTGCAGGTCGTAGACCAGCTTGAGGTCGCGGACCCGGGACTGATCGGCGTCGCTTTGGCGTCGATAGAGCACGGAAACGAAGGCGCCGGCGACTGCGGCCCACAGCGCCAGGATTACAGCGAGCTTGAGAAGTTCCACCCGATTGGTGAAAACCAATGCGGAGCTGGCCCCCATCGCGAGGACCAGCAACGCGGTCAAGAGCACCCACCCCGGCCTGCGGCCGCCGCGCCGCACCCGGGCGCCGCGGGACAGAACGGTCATGGCCTGAGAGTACCTGTGGGAGGTCAATCCGCGTGTCGCGTGCCTCCGGCGATTCTCACCCGGGCTTGCCAGTGCTAGCTTTCCGCGCCCTCGCCGTGCTCAGTAGGATCCTGCGGTGACTTGCAGCAATGTTGCAGCCACAGCGCGGCAACGAGCAGCGCCAGCGCGCTGACGGCCGCGACCACGGTCCCCGTGGTGTCCTCGGCGGCGGCCCGCAACCACGATTTGCGGGGCAGGAAGTACACCAGGATGCCGACCCACCAGCCCAGCATCAACGCGCCGACCCAGGCCGAGGCCTTGGCAACCATCAGGCTGCGCGCCACCGCGAGCGGATGCAGCCAGCCCGGGCCGGAGCCGATCTCGCCCTCGCTGATCTTCGCCCGCACGTAGCGCGCCCACAGCGCCTCGACGACGGCCACCGCCAGCAGCGACAGGCCGGTCCACACGGTGATCGGCGGAAACCACCGGTATAGGCCCTTGACCAGCAGGTATCCCACCACGGCGGTGCCCACCACCGCGGCGGTCAGGTCACGCTTGCGGGTGGGTCCCATCAGGTCGTCGGCCCCCGATCGGCCGGCTTCCCGTTCGCCCGCAGGGTCAGGTTGGTCGGCCGGACGCCGTCCCGGTCGGCCGCTTCCAGCTGGGCGAGCAGGCCCGCGACCGGCTGCGGACCATCGGCCAGGGTCAGCCGCGCGTCCGGCTCGACGTCCAGCCAGGGAATGAGTACGAATGCCCGGAGGTGGGCCAGCGGGTGCGGCAGCGTCAGGTTGTTCTCCCGGGAGATCACCTCGGTCGGGCCGTAGCAGGCGATCAGGTCGACGTCGAGGGTGCGCGGCCCCCAGCGCTCCCCGCGCACGCGGCCCGCCGCCCGCTCGAATTCCTGCGCGCGGCGCAGCCAGGCCTGCCCGTCCCGGGACGGGTCGTCGGCGATCACCACCGCGTTGAGGAACGGCGCCTGATCCACCCGGCCCCAGGGGTCGGTCTCGTACACCGGTGACACTGCGCGCACCGTCTCCCCCAGCCCGTCGACGACGGACTGCAACCGGGCCAGCCGGTCGCCCAGGTTCGAGCCGATCGACAGCACCACGCGTGTCATAGGGCCCCGCCCGCCGGAACCACCGAACCGCGGCCGCCGCGGCGCGACCGCCGCACCACCACGGCGACGTCGGCGAACTGCTGCGGGATCGGAGCCTGCGGCTTGTGCACCACCACCTCGACGGCGTGCACGCGCTCGTCGTCCATCACCTGGTCGGCGATCTGGGCGCCGACCGTCTCGATCAGGTTGCGCGCGGGCCCGGCCACCACGTCGGCGGCCAGCCGGGCCAGCGCCGCGTAGTCATAGGTGTCGGCCAGTTCGTCGCTGGCGGCGGCGCCGGCGAGGTCGATCCACACCGTGATGTCGACGACGAAGTCCTGACCGTTGGCACGCTCGTGGTCGAACACCCCGTGTTGTCCGCGAACCGTCAAGCCGCGCAATTCGATTCGATCAGCCATTGTCTCCAGCCAGTTCCGTGTGCGACCCGCCGGTCCAGGCCGCTACGACCTTGAGGGCATCGACCGTGGCGCGCACGTCGTGCACCCGCACCCCCCAGGCGCCGTGCAGGGCGGCCAGCGCCGACACCACCGCGGTGGCCGTCTCGCGCCCGTCGGGCGGTCGCGGCGCACCGTCGACCCCGGCTAACAACGTACCGAGGAACCGTTTGCGCGACGCACCCAGCAGCACCGGGATGCCGGTGGCGACCAGCTGCGGCAGGGCATGCAGCAGCGCCCAATTGTGTTGTCCCGTCTTGGCGAACCCCAATCCGGGATCGATCATCAGCTGGCCGAGGTCGACACCGGCGGACACCGCGGCGTCGACGCTGGCCAGCAGCTCGTCGCGCACCTCGCCCACCACGTCGCGGTACTGCGGCGCCGCGTGCGGGCGCGCGGCCGACACCGATCGCCAATGCATCAGCACCCACGGCACTTTCGCGTCGGCCAGCAGGGGCGCCATCGCGGGATCGGCACGGCCGCCGGACACGTCGTTGACGATGCGCGCTCCGCCGCACAGCGCCGCGCGCGCGACATCGGCGTGCATGGTGTCGATGCTGACGGTGATCCCTTGAGCCGCAAGCGCTTTGACGACGGGTATAACCCGGGCGGTTTCGACCCGGGGGTCGATCCGCGTGGCGCCGGGCCGGGTCGACTCTCCCCCGACGTCGACGATGTCGGCGCCGTCGGCGACCAAGGCCAACCCGTGCGCCACCGCCTTGTCGGGATCGAGGTAGCGGCCGCCGTCGGAGAACGAATCGTCAGTGACGTTCAGAACTCCCATTACCTGCACGGGCGCCGGACTCACTTACGCAGGATCAGGTCGAGCGCCTCGGCTCGAGAAGCCGCGTTGGTTTTGAACAGGCCGCGCACCGCCGAGGTAGTCGTAACCGCTCCGGGCTTACGCACACCGCGCATCGCCATGCACAGGTGTTCGGCCTCGACCACGACGATCACGCCACGCGGGTTGAGCTTTTTCACCAGGGCGTCGGCGATCTGGCTGGTGAGCCGCTCCTGCACCTGGGGCCGCTTCGAGTACAGGTCGACCAGTCGGGCGATCTTCGACAGGCCGGTGACCCGGCCGTCGTTGCCCGGGATGTAGCCGACGTGGGCCACACCGTGGAACGCCACCAGGTGGTGCTCACACGTGGAGTACAGCGGAATCTCCTTGACCAGCACCAGTTCGTCGTGCTCCTCGTCGAACATGGTGTTCAGCACGCTGTCGGGATCGGTGTAGAGCCCGGCGAACATCTCGCGGTAGGCGCGCGCGACGCGAGCCGGTGTCTCGCGCAGGCCGTCCCGGTCGGGGTCTTCGCCGATCGCGTGCAGCAACTCGCGGACCGCGGCCTCGGCGCGCTCCTGATCGAACGCGCGCGTCGCGGGCACCGCGGTATCGGGCCCCAAACCGCGTAAGGCCATCGAATCCTCCGTTTGCTCAGCCGTGAGCCGGCGGGTTGGACCGGCTCACGTCGTCATCCTGCCGGTCCGGCGACCCACCCTCCGGGGCGGGTTGGCCGGGCGGCGGATACGGCGGATACGGCGGGTACGACGGGTGCGCCTGACCCGGGTGACCCGCTCCACCCTGCTGACCGGGATAACTTTGCTGACCGCCGGGATGGCCTTGCGGTCCCGGGTAGCCCTGGGGGCCCGGGTAACCGCGCGGCGGTTGCTGCCAATAGGGCTGCTGCTGCCCGGGCTGCGGATGCCAGTAAGTCGGCTGTTGTTGCTGCGGCGGCCAGCCGGGCGCGCGCCAGCCGGCGGGGGCCCCGTAGTCGGGTTGGGTGGGACCCTGCGGATCGCCCTGCCGATTACCGCCACCCTGAGCGCCATGAGAACCGTTGCCGCCGTTGGCGTTTCGATCGGCATCCAGCCGCGCGGCGGCGGCCGCCTCGCTGGCCCGGGCGATGGCCGCCTTGAAGGCCGGCTCGGGGGTCGGCGGCGGCCACGGCTCACCATGTTCGACGACTTCGGCGGCCGTATCCCGTCGGACAAACCGCCGATCAAGACGCCCGGCGAGCTGGCC
>NZ_LZKY01000222.1:0-11531 GCF_001673055.1 Mycobacterium sp. 1245801.1 | reverse complement strand
GCGCAGCGCGCCGATCCGGTGGCTGGCGGCAACGGCACGCACCCCGCTGGATTGCCCGGCCACGTCGGCCACCACGTCGGCGATGACCTCATCGGCCGACGGGTGCGCTGAGTACTCGAGTCGCACCACCCGCCGTCCGCCGTCGTGGTCGCGGATCACGCCGACGAACCCGACGATGGCGCCGGCGGATTGATGGCCCACCAACTCTTCGTGCTCGGCCAGCGAGATCGGGTGCTCGGTCATGGCAGCGCGCACGACGAGCGTCATCGCTGGTGATCTTTACCGGCGAGTTGGTCGAGCGCGTGATCCAGCACATCGGCGAGCACGCCCAGGCCGTCGCGCACGCCGCCGGGCGAACCCGGCAGGTTGACGATCAGGGTCTGACCGGCGACGCCGCACACGCCGCGCGACAGCACCGACGTCGGCACCTTGGGCAGGCCCGACTGGCGGATCACTTCGGCCAGGCCCGGGATCAGGTAGTCGACGACGGCCACGGTCTGGTCCGGTGTGCTGTCGCTGGGTGAGATGCCGGTGCCACCGGAGGTGATGATGACGTCGACCTCGGCGTCGATCGCCGTGCGCAGTGCGTCGCCGACCGGCGGCCCGTCGGCGACGACTTCGGGCTGCGCGGCCGAAAAGCCCCGCTCGGCCAGCCATTCGGCGATGATCGGGCCGCATCGGTCGTCGTACACTCCCGACGACGCGCGGGTCGAGGCGATGATGACGCGGGCTGAACGGGTGCTCATGGGCGCGCCCACCTTCCGGTTTTGCCGCCTTCCTTGCGCAGCACTCGAATGTCGTCGATCCGTGCGGCCGGGTCCACCGCCTTGATCATGTCGTAGAGCGTCAGGCCCGCGACGCTGACGGCCGTGAGCGCTTCCATCTCCACCCCCGTGCGGTCGGTGCTTCGCACCGTTGCGTTGATCTCGATCTCAGACTCGCCGACCGTGAAGTCGATGTCGACCCCCGTGAGGGCGAGCTGATGACACAGCGGGACGAGGTCGCTGGTGCGCTTGGCGGCCTGGATGCCGGCCACCCGGGCGGTGGCCAGCGCATCGCCCTTGGGCAGGCCGCCGGTCGAGATCAGCGCCACCACGTGCGCCGAGGTGCGCAGGACGCCCGCGGCGACCGCGGTCCGCTTGGTGGCCACCTTCTCGCTGACGTCGACCATGTGCGCAGCGCCGTGGTCATCCAGATGTGACAGCGCGCCCGAGCCGGGCTCATTCGACGCCCAGTTCGCCGAGGCTTGGGAGGCCTCAGAGGCCCTGGCCATCTGGCGACCTACCGATTGACGACGGTGACCGGGTGCAGGTAGGGCAGATCGGTGGAGGGCAGCGGAAACACCAGCTCGCCGAAGGGGGACAGCGCACCCGTGCGATCGGTCACGAGTTCACTGACCGCGTGGTCGTCGGGGTCCGTCGTCGGCCAGCCGTTGTCGACGTACTTGGTCTTGCGGGCTTTGCCCTCAGCAGTGTCAGCCACGAGGTCCATTCTTACAGGTGGCCGAACCGCATGTGGCGCAAGACCGGAGTTCGAGACGCGTTGCGGTGCGCGCCGGTGTTCACCACGCGGGTGAGTCGCCGGGTTGTCGAGGTCTGCTGGGTGGCCGCGACCTGCTTTACGCTGGTCAGCAATGACCGACAACACCCCGGATATCCCGCTGGGGTCGTGGCTGGCCGAGTTATCCGATGAGCAGCTGATCCGACTGTTGGAATTGCGGCCGGACCTCGCCCAGCCCCCACCCGGCAGCATCGCCGCGCTGGCCGCCCGCGCCCAGGCCCGCCAGTCGATCAAGGCCGGCACCGACGACCTGGACTTTTTGCGGCTGGCCGTGCTCGACGCGTTGCTGGTGCTGCAGGCCGACGCCGAGCCGGTGCCCACGCCGAAGCTGCTGGCGCTGATCGGTGACCGCGCCCCCGAGACCGACGTGCTGGATGCCGTCGACGACCTGCGGCAACGCGCCCTGGTGTGGGGCGAGGCCGCGCTGCGGGTGGCCGCCGACGCCGCGACGGGCATGCCGTGGCATCCGGGCCAGGTCATCCTCGAGGACACCTCGCGTAGCGCCGAACAGATCGCCGCCCTGATCGACGACCTCACCGAGGCACAACTCGACGTGCTGGAGAAACTTCTCGAAGGGTCCCCGATGGGACGCACGCGCGACGCCGCGCCCGGCGCGGCCACCGACCGGCCGGTGCCCCAGCTGCTGGCCATGGGCCTGCTGCGGCGCATCGATGCCGAGACGGTGATCTTGCCCCGCCACGTCGGACAGGTGCTGCGCGGCGAGCAGCCCGGTCCCATGCAACTGACCGCCCCCGACCCGGTGGTGTCGACCACCACGCCCGACGACGCCGACGCCGCGGCGGCCGGGGCCGTCATCGACTTGCTGCGCGAGGTCGACGTCCTGCTCGAAACCCTCTCCGCCGCGCCGGTTTCCGAGCTGCGCAGCGGCGGCCTGGGAATCCGCGAGGTCAAACGGCTGAGCAAGGTGACCGGCATCGACGAGCAGCGGCTGGGTTTGCTCCTCGAAGTCACGGCCGCGGCCGGATTGATCGCCAGCGGCATGCCCGACCCCGAACCGGTTACCGGCGAGGCGCCGTACTGGGCGCCGACGATCGTCACCGACCGCTACGCCGCGATGTCGGTAGCCGAGCGCTGGCAGCTGTTGGCCGGCAGCTGGCTGGATCTGCCCGGGCGGCCGGCGCTGATCGGCAGCCGCGGCCCCGACGCCAAGCCCTACGGGGCCCTGACCGACGGCCTGTACTCCACGGCCGCGCCGCTGGACCGCCGGCTGTTGCTGGGCATGCTGTCCGAGCTGCCCCCCGGCGCCGGCGTCGACGCGGCGGCGGCGTCGGCGGCGCTGATCTGGCGGCGTCCGCGCTGGGCGAAACGGTTGCAGCCCGGGCCAGTCGGGGACCTGCTCGCCGAGAGCAACGCCCTGGGCCTGGTGGGCCGCGGCGCCATCAGCACGCCCGGCCGCGCGCTGCTGGACGACGACGGCGATCCGCAGGTCGCCATCGAGGCGATGAACCGGGCGTTACCCAAACCGGTCGATCACCTCCTGGTGCAAGCGGATCTGACCGTGGTGGTGCCCGGGCCGCTGGAACGCGACCTGGCCGAGCAACTCGCCGTCGTGGCGACCGTCGAATCCGCCGGCACCGCGATGGTCTACCGCGTCAGCGAGCAGTCGATCCGGCACGCGCTCGATGTCGGCAAGACGCGCGACTGGATGCATTCGCTGTTCGCCAAGCATTCCAAAACGCCGGTGCCCCAAGGCCTTACTTATTTGATCGATGACGTCGCGCGCCGGCATGGGCAGCTGCGGATCGGCATGGCCGCGTCGTTCGTGCGCTGCGAGGACCCCGCGCTGCTGGCCCAGGCCGTGGCCGCGCCGGCGACCGAAGAGGTGCAGCTGCGGGCCCTGGCGCCGACGGTCGCGGTGTCGCCCGCGCCGATCGGCGAGGTCCTCACCGCGTTACGCGCCGCGGGGTTCGCCCCGGCGGCCGAGGATTCCTCCGGCGCCATCGTCGACGTCCGTCCCCGCGGCGCCCGGGTGTCCACCCCACAGCAGCGCCGGCCCTACCGTCCGGCCCGGCGCCCCAACACCGAAAGCCTCAACGCGGTGGTGGCGGTGCTGCGCAAGGTGACCGCCGCACCGTTCGGCAACATCCGCGTCGACCCGGCGGTCACCATGACGCAGTTACAGCGCGCCGCCAGGGAACAAGACACCCTGGTGATCGGTTATCTGGATGCGGCGGGGGTGGCCACCCAGCGCGTCGTGTCGCCCATCACCATCAAGGGTGGCCAGCTGGTGGCGTTCGACTCCGCGTCCGGTCGGCTGCGTGACTTCGCCATCCACCGCATCACCTCGGTGGTGTCGGCCACCGGCCGATAATGGTGAGCATGCCCGCCGACGTCAAACAGATCGAAAGGAGTGGCGCTGACTATGTCTGACGGACCGTTGATCGTGCAGTCCGACAAGACGGTGCTGCTCGAGGTGGATCACGAGCAGGCCGGCGCGGCGCGCGCCGCCATCGCGCCCTTCGCCGAGCTGGAGCGCGCACCCGAACACGTCCACACCTACCGCATCACGCCGCTGGCGCTGTGGAACGCCCGCGCCGCCGGCCACGACGCCGAGCAGGTGGTCGACGCCCTGGTCAGCTTCTCGCGCTACGCGGTGCCCCAACCGCTGCTGGTCGACATCGTCGACACGATGGCCCGCTACGGCCGCCTGCAGCTGGTGAAGAACCCCGCGCACGGTTTGACGCTGGTGAGTCTGGATCGCGCGGTGCTCGAAGAAGTGCTGCGCAACAAGAAGATTGCCCCGATGCTCGGCGCCCGGATCGACGACGACACCGTCATCGTGCACCCCAGCGAGCGCGGTCGGGTCAAGCAGATGCTGCTCAAGATCGGTTGGCCCGCCGAGGATCTCGCGGGTTACGTCGACGGTGAAGCGCACCCGATCAGCCTGGCCGAGGACGGCTGGCAGCTGCGCGACTACCAGCAGATGGCCACCGACTCCTTCTGGTCCGGCGGATCGGGCGTGGTGGTGCTGCCCTGCGGCGCCGGCAAGACCCTGGTGGGCGCGGCCGCCATGGCGAAAGCCGGTGCGACGACGCTGATTCTGGTCACCAACATCGTCGCGGCGCGGCAATGGAAACGCGAGCTGATCGCCCGCACGTCGCTCACCGAGGACGAGATCGGCGAGTACTCCGGCGAGCGCAAGGAGATCCGGCCGGTCACCATCTCGACGTATCAGATGATCACTCGCCGCACCAAGGGCGAGTACCGGCACCTCGAGCTCTTCGACAGCCGCGACTGGGGGCTGATCATCTACGACGAGGTCCACCTGCTGCCGGCGCCGGTGTTCCGGATGACCGCCGACCTGCAGTCCAAGCGGCGCCTCGGCTTGACCGCCACACTGGTCCGCGAGGACGGCCGCGAGGGTGACGTGTTCTCCCTGATCGGGCCGAAACGCTATGACGCGCCGTGGAAGGACATCGAGGCGCAGGGGTGGATCGCGCCCGCCGAGTGCGTCGAGGTGCGGGTCACCATGACCGATAACGAGCGGATGCTCTACGCGACCGCCGAACCCGAAGAGCGGTACAAGCTGTGCTCGACGGTGCACACGAAAATCGCTGTGGTCAAATCGATTTTGGCAAAGCATCCCGGCGAGCAGACCCTGGTGATCGGCGCCTACCTCGATCAGCTCGACGAACTCGGCGCGGAGCTCAACGCCCCGGTGATCCAGGGGTCCACCCGCACCAAGGAACGCGAAGAGCTGTTCGACGCCTTCCGCCGCGGCGAGTTGTCCACCCTGGTGGTGTCCAAAGTCGCCAACTTCTCCATCGACCTGCCGGAAGCGTCTGTGGCAGTGCAGGTTTCGGGTACGTTCGGCTCACGCCAGGAGGAGGCGCAGCGGCTGGGCCGGCTGCTGCGGCCCAAGTCCGACGGCGGCGGCGCGATCTTCTATTCGGTGGTGGCGCGCGACAGCCTGGATGCCGAGTACGCCGCGCACCGGCAGCGCTTCCTGGCCGAACAGGGTTACGGCTACATCATCCGCGACGCGGACGACCTGTTGGGCCCCGCGATCTAGGTTGTTGCTCATCGCCGCTCAGCGCGGCGGCCGCGATATCACTCGGTGCGCCGTGATCAACGAAATCTATTCCGGCGCTTCGCCTCTCTTCGAGACGGCCAACCCGCCAAGGGTCACGAGAGCAGCGCCGACTCCACCGACGTAGGCTTTGGCCATATCACGGCCGGACACGCCAGGGCATTCCGGCAGCGAGGCTAGCCACGCGACGGCGTCATCGCGTTCGTCGTTGTGGTACACCCGAAGCGGGCACGGCATCCAGCTGCCGATGGCGCGGCTTGTTGTCCGAACCCAGCCGCTGTCGCTCACGACAGCGCACCCGTCAAGCAACCGCAGATAGCCCGTTCCGAGGCGCGCGTCCGCCCACAGCGCTCCCCCCGTAATGCGCTGGAATCCCGGGGCGAATTCGTACAGCAGCCGCAATCGGCCCCCTGTGCGTCCTGCCTGTTCGACCATCGGCGCGAAGATCCGCGCGTAATCCGCTGACGTCAGAGTCCCGGTGGCTTCGAGCGCACGAATGCCCGCGGGCATGTCCGCAAGTTCCCTTAGCACAGCAACTCCTCACCGGGGGCCGACGGGCGATCACGCTCACGATCACCCCCGATTAATACCCTAGTGCAACTATTGCATAGTGCTATAGTAATCCCATCCGTCACCGTGGAGGTGGGCATATGAAGATCGCCATCGTCGGCGCCGGCATCGCCGGCCCCACGCTTGCGTACTGGCTCTCCCGGTATGGCCACGAACCAACCTTGATCGAGAAGGCGCCACAACTCCGCACCGGCGGCTACGTCGTGGACTTTTGGGGTGGCGGGTATGCCGTTGCCGAACGCATGGGCCTCACCACCGAGCTGCACGACACGGGATACGCGGTGCGCGAGGTGCGGCTCGTGGACCGGAATTCGAGACGCGTGGGCGGCTTTTCGGCCGAATTGTTCCGGCGCAACGTCGATGGCCGGCTCGTCACCGTGCCCCGCGGCGATCTGTCAGCCATGATCTATCGCGCCATCGACAACCGGGCTGAAACTCTGTTCGGTGAAACCGTTTCGGCCGTCGAGCACGGCGGTACCGGCGTGCGAGTCACACTCGAGAGCGGCGGGTCACGGCAATTCGACCTGCTCATCGGTGCGGGTGGAATTCATTGTCCCGTGCGGGACTTGATGTTCGGCCCACAATCGAGATTTGAGACGGATCTCGGTTACCGAGTCGCGGCGTTCGAGGCCGAGGCCTATCAGCCGCGTGATGAACTCGTGTACCTCGCCTACACCCTGCCGGGACGCATGATCGCCCGATTCGCCATGCGGGACGAGAAGACCATGTTTCTTTTCGTTTTCACCGCTGATCACATGAGCGGTCCGGATCCGCAAGATGTGTCACAGGCCAAGACGATCCTGCACGAGGTCTTCGGCGACGCGGGTTGGGAATGCCCGGAGATCCTGCGCCAACTCGACGGGGCCTCCGATGTCTACTTCGATCGCACCAGCCAGATCGTCATGGACCACTGGTCGGACGGGCGAGTAGCGCTCATCGGTGACGCGGCGGCCGCAGTCTCGCTGCTGGCGGGCGAGGGAACGGGCCTGGCAATGGTGCAGGCCTACACATTGGCGGGCGAACTCAACCGCGCGGGAGCCGATCACCAGGATGCGTTTCGTAGCTACGAGCGTCAGCTCCGTCCGATCGTCGAGGCCAGGCAGCGGTCGGCGCGCACCTTCGCCACGATGTTCGCGCCAAAGACGTCGCTGGGTCTGTGGACCCGCAATCAGACGTCCAAACTGCTGAACGTTCCGCGGCTGGCCGACCGGGTCGTTCGGAGTGAATTCCGTGACGACATCGCGTTACCCGAATATGCCCTATAAGCCGGACGATCGGACCTGAAAAGGGTTTGGGCCCAGGCTTTTCAGCGCGACAGGATGGTCGCCGACGCGGTGCCGGGTGCGCCGTACACCTGGGCCAGGCCGACGCGCGGGTTGCCGGGCACCTGGCGCTCGCCCGCCTCCCCGCGCAACTGCCGCACCAGTTCATGCATCTGCCGCAGGCCCGACGCGCCGATCGGCTCGCCGTTGGCGATCAGCCCGCCGTCGGTGTTGACCGGCATCGAGCCGTGGATCTCGGTGGCGCCGTCGGCCAGTAGCTTCTCCTGTTCGCCGTCGGCGCACAGACCGGTCTCGGCCATGTGGATCACCTCGGCGCCGGCGTCGGTGTCCTGCAACTGCGCGACGTCGACGTCCTCCGGGCCGATGCCGGCCGCCTCGTAGGCGGCCTTGGCGGCATAGACCGTCGGCGACGCGTCCTCGTCCAGCGGCGCCGACGTCGCGTGCACCTCGTAGGCGCCGAAGCGCCGGGTCCGAATCTCACAGGCGCGCACATAGACTGGCTTGTCGGTGAACTTCTCGGCCATGTCGGCGCGGCACATGATGACCGCGGCCGCGCCCTCGTCGGGAGCGCAGAACATGTACTGCGTCAGCGGGTAGTTCAGCGCCGGCGAGGCGAGGATTTCCTCGACCGAAATCTCCTTGCGCCGGAACGCATTCGGGTTCAGCGCACCATTGCGGAAGTTCTTGTTGGCCACCCGCGCCAGCGTCTCCTGCGAGATGTTGTGGTCGTGGATGTACTTGTTGGCCTTCATCCCGAAGAACTTGGTGGTGACGAACTGGCCGTTGTTGGCGTACCACTGGGGCAGCGCCAGCTTGGCGGGGTCGTCCGTGAAGGCGCCGCGCGGGTGCTTGTCGAGCCCGATGGCGATGCCGATGTCGTACTTGCCCAGCCGGATCGTGTCGGCGGTCTGCTGAATGGCGCTGGCCGCGGTGGCGCAGGCGTTGAACACGTTGGTGAACGTGATGCCGGTCAGCCCGACCAGCCGGGTCACCGCGTCGGGATTGGAGACTTCGTAGCTGCCGCCGAAGCCGAACTGGATGTCCTTCCAGTCCACGCCGGCGTCTTTGAGCGCGAGCTGCACGGCCTCGGCGCCCATCTGCATCGCGGTCTTGTCGAACCTGCCGAACGGGTGCAGGCCCACGCCGATGATGGCGACATCGTTGGTCATCTCAGACTCCTCTGGATTCGACGGTGGCGACCCGTTTCGCCCGGCTGCGCCGCGCTCACGATCGCCACGGGCGGACGGTGGCGACCCGTTTCGCCCGGCTGCGCCGCGCTCACAATCGCCACGGGCGGACGGTGGCGACCCGTTTCGCCCGGCTGCGCCGCGCTCACAATCGCCACTCAGACCGGCTGGAAGGCGAACGTGATGATTTCGGCGCCCTCGTCGTCGGTGGCGAACGGCACCATGGTCAGTTCGACCTCCTGGCCGAACTGCAGCTTGGCCGGGTCGTTCTCGGTGAGCCGCCCTTCGACGCGGATGACGTCGCCGAGCTGAACCAATCCCACGCCGAACGGCACGAAGTCCTTGCCCGTCGGGCCGGCGTAGGGGGCGCCGGGCGGGAAGCCCTGGGTGGTCCACGCCACCAGCGTTCCGCGTCGGGGCAACAGCACCTCGGACATCTCGCCGGCGCTGCAGCGCGGGCACCACTGCTGCACCGGGAAGGTGGTCGCCTCGCAGCTGCCGCATCGGCTGCCGATCAGCTGTGGGCTCTCATCGGGCCAGGTAGAGATCTCAGGCGCAAGTGCCTTCTGCATCGAGGGATCCTCCACAATCCGCCAACAGAATATTGCTCACTGAACCGTATAACAGCATTCCAAAAAGTGGAAACCGCATTCTCATCCTTGTGCGGGCGCCCGCGCCAGGGGCGGGCGGGCGCGCAGCGATATGTTGGGCGCATGACGGTCACGGTGATACTGGAGCTCAGGTTCAAGCCCGACGAGGTCGCCGCGGGGCGCGAGCTGATGGGCCGGGCGCTGCAGGACACCCGGGCGTTCGACGGGAACGTGCGCACGGACGTTCTTGTCGACGAGGACGACGAAGCGCACTGGCTCATCTACGAGATCTGGGAGACCGTCGAGCACGACGAGGCCTACCGCGCCTTTCGCGCCGGCGAAGGCAAGCTGACGCAGCTTCCCCCGCTGCTGGCCGCGCCGCCGGCCAAGACCAGGTACCTCACCAGCGACGTCTAGCGCTAGCCACGCCACCGGCTCACCCGGCCCGCCATGGCCGCGAACAGCGGGTCGGGCAGCAATAGAAGCGCCCGATTTCGGGCGTTCTCCAGGACGGCGCTGCCCGGCGCGGTGAATCGGGAGCCCGCCTTGGACGCGCCGTACACAGCGAGCATGCGCAGCCATCGCCGAGACAGCCCGGGCACGCCGTGGCGGGCCAGCGTTATCGCGTCTTCCATGGCCAGCGCTGCCCCCTGGCCGAAGGTCGGCCGCATGCAGTGCGCGGCGTCACCGATCAGCACGACGTTGCCGCGGGCGAGTCGACGGGGTGGTCGCGCTTCGAAGATTTCCGGAGTGATCATCTCGCCGGCCGTCGCGGCGTCGATCAGGGCCGGCAAGGGGTCCGGCCAGTCGCGAAACGACCGCAAGTCCGGGTGCCGGCTCCGGGTGCCGCCGTAGACGTAGGTGCGGCCGTCGACCAATGGCAAGATGCCGAAATCGGCTGTGCGGCCCCAAATCGGACCGAAACCAGTAGCGAGCTCACGGTCGGCTATCCAGGCCCAGCCGGTGACGCCGGTCGAGCGCGGCGACGGCGCGTCCGCAAACAGCAGCTTCCTCGTGACACTGCGCAGTCCGTCCGCGCCGATCACTAGATCGAACCGGTCCGCCTTGCCGTCGACGACAACCGAGCCATCGGCAGCGACCGCGGTGACGTTGGCCGCATACCGCACACAGTGCGAGGGCAGCGCGGCCGCCAACCAGGCAATCAACGCGGCGCGCGGCACGGTCGCGAACTCATCGCCTCCGGCGAGCTGCGCCAGGGTGCGTCTGACCAAGACCCGCCCGTCGCGGGCGCGTACGGTGGCCGCCGTCCGGGACCACGGGTCGGTCACCACGTGGTGGCGCACACCCAGAATCGACAAGCACGCCAACGCGTTTGGGGCGAGCGCGATGGCTCCGCCCATCGCGGAGGGACCGGGCGTCTTCTCGAACACGGTGACGTCGTGGCCGTCCTGCCGGAGCGCGATGGCAGCCGCCAAACCCGCGAATCCTCCGCCGACGATCCCTACCCTCATGCACACACCATCGCCGTACTCAATCGCCGAAGCACCGGGGCCTTGCTAGCTCAGCGCCGGCATGACCTCCCGTTCGAACAGCTCGATGCCCGATCGGTCGTAGGCCGCCTCGGGGAAGTAGCAGATCGCGTACTCGCAGCCGAGGTCGCGGATCTTGGTGAGCCGCTCGATGACCTGTTCCGGTGTGCCCGTTGCCGAGTCGGGGCCGCTGGTCCCGGCGATCATCGCGTCCGCCGCAGCCTCACCGACGTAGCCGGCTAGGCGGTCGCGCACCCGCTGCAGCCGGTCTTTGACGTCGGCCTCCGAGGTGCCCACGATGGCGTTGACGTTGACCGACCGCACGATGGCGTCGAAGTCGGTGCCCACGTTGCGGCAGTGCTCGGCCAGCACGTCGGACTTGTGCGCGAACGCTTCCGGCTCGGGAGTGAAGTTGGTGTACTGCGCGTATTGGGCGGCGATCCGCAGCGTCACCTTCTCACCGCCACCGGCAATCCACAACGGAATGCCGTTGCCCTGCAGGGGCTTAGGCGCGACGATCGCGCCGTCGACCTGGTAGTGCTTGCCGTCGAAGCTGACCTTGCCGTCGCGCCAGGCATCGCGCATGATCTGCACGCCCTCATCCAGGCGACCCAATCGCACACCCGCCGAGGGGAATCCGTATCCGTAGGCGCGCCATTCGTGTTCGTACCAGCCGCCGCCGATACCCATCTGGATGCGGCCACCGGAGATGATGTCGGCCGTCGCGGCGACCACCTCGCGGATCAAGCTCGGCCAGATGTGCACGGCGATGAGCTACCGCAACCCCGTCTACCTGGCCA
>NZ_LZKY01000221.1:0-6029 GCF_001673055.1 Mycobacterium sp. 1245801.1 | reverse complement strand
ATAACTGGACCCGCGGATACGACTGGCGGCTCACTTTCGCCGCCGCCAACCGCCACGCCGAACAATGGCGCGCCGGCGAAAGCCACGACCCCGAAACCGGCAGTCACCACCTGATCGCATTCGCCTGGCACATGCTGGTGCTCGACGAGTTCACCCGCATCAACCTCGGCGGCGACACCCGCTACTGCACCAAGGTCCGCAAGTGGCTCGACGCAGAACGCGCATGGCGCAACAGGCGCAACAGCAACGGCGGCCAGCGGCTCGGCGACATCCGCGTCTACAACGTCGACGAGCTATACAGACAACTCGCCGCCGCCGCCAAGCCGGCGCGCCAACCCCGCGTCGTCGACGCCCTCGGCGACAACGAACGCGACGCCGAATGGACCGGCCACCTCGGCAGCTACCGCTGGAACAGTGAACACTGCTACTGGGAACGGTTCCCGGCGCGCAGAGGCGGGTGGCTACGAACTGTCTGCTACGGCCGCGATTACGGCCCCTACACCGAAGTGCTGCCACTGTCGCCCCGTGTCGTCGACACCCTCGGCGACACCGAACGCGACGCCCACGCATGGCGCGACCGCGAAGGCGACGAATGGCGCTGGGTCGCATGGACACCGACACCCATCGGCGACCACCCCGGCCACTGGGAGTTCCGCATCAACCGCCCCGGCCGCGACTGGACCGCGTTAGGGCAAGGCGTGGATCCCGGCGCCATCTGGGGGCCATTCACCGAAGTTCTAGCGTAAACACGGCCGTCAGGCGGCATGCAATAAACTAGCACGCAGACACCGCACGCCGCCTGACGGCCCCACGCGCACCCCCAAAACCACCCCACCCCCGAGGACAACGCACACCGCCATGTCAAACACCATGCGGACGCGCGTCAAATGACAGACGCCGCGAACGTCATCCCCTTCACCCAACGGCTCCAAGACGCTGGCCTAACCCCCCCCAAACCCACACCGCGACCAGCTACCTACACCCCGATCGTCACCACACCGAGCGACGGAACACGCGAACGCAAATACGCCGAAGGCGCGCTCCAAAAAGAATGCACCGGCATCGCGGCCATGGCGCCCAACTCGGGCAGAAACCATGCACTCAACGCCGCGAAATTCAGCCTGGCACGATTCATCAACGCCGGCATCATCACCAACGCCGAAGTCGACGCCGCGCTCACCGCAGCCGCGCTGGCCTCCGGTCTGCCGCAAGACGAAATCGACGACTGCCTCAAAGGCGACCGACACCAACGCGCCGCCGCCGAAAAACTCGGCCACCAACCCGCCGTGCCGCCACCAACCGAATCAGACCTCGGCAACACCACCTTCGACCCCGGTGTCCTCGACGAAACCGACGAACACGGCCAACCCACAGAAGCCGCGCAACAAGCACAGGACTACTTCAACAACGCCATCCGGCAACGCGCACTGCAACTCCGCATCGACGACGCCGCCCGCGAGTTCTACAACGACTGGCAAGCATCACAACTCGGCCAGTCCATGCCCGACATCATCAACCTCCGCGACTTCCTCGCCGTCCCCGACGAAGACGCCCAATACCGCATCACCGACCTCTGGCCCACCGGCGGCAACGTCCTCCTCGCAGCGCAATACAAAGCCGGCAAAACATCCATGATCGCCAACCTGCTGCGCGCACTCGCCGACGGAACCCCCTTCCTCGGGAAATTCGCCACCGCACCGCCGAAACGCATCACCCTGTTCGACGACGAACTCGACGAACGCATGCTGCGCCGCTGGCTCCGCGAACAAGGCATCATCAACGAAGCCTTCATCGACATAGCGTCCATGAAAGGCCGCCTCGCGACGTTCAACATCCTGAACGCCCGCACCCGCGCCCAATGGGCCGAACGTATCCGCGGCAGCGAACTCGTCATCCTCGACTGCCTACGCCCCTGCCTCGACGCGATCGGCCTCGACGAACACCGCGACGCCGGCCGGTTCCTCGTCGCCTGGGACTCCCTCAAAAAAGAAGCCGGCGTCAGCGAATCCATCGTCGTGCACCACATGGGCCACGGCCAAGAACGCAGCCGCGGCGACAGCCGACTCCTCGACTGGCCCGACGTCAACTGGAAAATCGTCAAAGAAGCCCAAGCCGAGGACGCCGACCAAGAAGACACCGCCGACGGCGGTCGCCGCTTCTTCAGCGCCCACGGCCGCGACGTCAGCGTGCCCGAAGGGCAGCTCGTGTGGGAACCCGAAGGCCGCACACTCACCTACCGCGACGGCGGCCGCAAAGCCGCCAAAGTGAACGACGCCATCGACCACATACGCGCCGTGATGCGGCAACTCACCGGCAGCCGATCACTCAACAAAGGCGACCTCGTCGCACGACTCCAAAGCGACCACGGCGTCGGGAAACACTCAGCAGGCAAGGCCGTCGACCAGGCGATCAAAGACGGCGTGCTGTTTGTTTCCGTCGGCGACAACAACGCGAAAATGCTCAGTTTGAGCCCCTCGGAGGCCATGTGAGCGACCTGCGGTTTCCCGGTTTCCCGCGGTTTCCCGGTTTCCAAACGGAAAACCGCCCTGACCTGGGTTTCCCGTTTCCCGCCCTATATATAGGGGCGGGAAACCGGGAAACCACCCCCGGGTGTCCGCGCCGGGAAACCAAAGCACACCCTCATCATCAACCACCAGGAAGGTCACCGTCGTATGGCACGCACTAACCGCAGCGCCCGCCAAGCCGGCGCCCGCACCGAAAGAGTCGTCGCCGACTACCTCGCCGACGCCCTCGGCGACGACCGCATCGACCGCCGCGTCAAAACCGGCGCCAAAGACCGCGGCGACATCGGCGGCGTCCGCGTCCACGGACAGCGCGTCGTCATCGAAGTCAAGGACTGCGCCAAACCCGCCATCCCCGCATGGGTGGCCGAGGCGCACACCGAGGCCGGCAACGACGACGCCCTCGTTGGCGTGGTGGTCGCCAAGCGCCGCGGCACCACCGACCCGGGGAAGTTCTGGGTTCATTGCACGGTGGATGATCTGCTGGCGTTCATCGACGGTCGCCGGCATGGGCATCGCGCCGAGGACGTGATCGCGTGAGGATTTACCACGAACTTGTCGCCGAACTCGGCGAGCCGCGGTCCCCGGCCGCCCGTGCCAACGACAGCATGGGCCAGATCCTCGACGTCATGGCCGCATTAGATGTGATCGATCGCGACCCAGGTTCTGCCGCGAGGTTGCGCGCTGCCTACCGAATTTTTTACGGCCCGCTGATGCGGCCGTTGGTGTTTGAGGAGCCTATTTACGACGGGCTGGTGAATGAGATGGGTTATCCGCATTGCAGCCCGGTTGAGGCGCGCGTGACCTACACGCAACGCCGGCCGATGTGGTGGCGCGAGCACTGGGCGAGGTGGCTGCGATGACCTTCGTGGCGAAATACAACGGCTGCTGCCCCGGCTGCGGCACCCGCATCCGCGTCGGCGACGAGGTGGACTATGCGGGCCGCAAGGTGGTCCACGCCGGTTGCGTGGACGCCACCACCGACCCGTTCGCTGATCGGTACGAACCCGACACCGACGACGAACCGCAGCCCGTCATCACGGGCCGCCGCAACCACGAACGCCTGTGCGGCGAGTGCCACCTTAAGCATGCAGGGGAGTGCTGGTGATGTCCGACAGCGACTTCATGCTCGAGCAGCTCGATTTCATCCCCACCCGGCAGCCCTGCGAATGCCCGGGGTGTCCAGCGCATGGCCTGGGCGGCTGCCTACACACGGCGGTGTTCTGTGTTCGCGTCCACGCTATGGGCCACTGTAACGACCCCGTGTTCGCTGACACGGGTGGTTATGCGGTCCAGTTTTTGTGCCATCCGTGCATGACGTATCGGGCGCAGCGCATTTCGATCCTGTTCGGCCAGTCTCACGCAGCGAAACAACACCTGGGCGGATACCTCCACTGCGTCCCGTGCGGCCGTGACCTCATCAAAGTCGACGACTTCTGGGAATCGAGGGCGATATGAGCGACCACGAGCGGCGCTGCGGCGCAGGGGAACTCTGCCACGGCCACACCGTGGTCGACGGCAAACGAGTACCCGCGCAACTGTCCACGGCCACCGGGCTGTGCCAGCCCTGCCAACGTTGGGTGCGCTCGAGCATGCGCGCCCTACCGAGCGACTGGTGCAAGCTGAAACTCACCATCGGCGAATCCCGCGCCCCGGTGGGCGGAGGCGGCCGGCGACCGAAACCTGGTTCCCGGGTGCCGATCAACACCGCCGCCGACGACCTGATGCGGCAGATCGCTGGCGCATGCGACACCGCCGCCGTCCTCGTGTCGGATGCCGTGCACACGCAATGGCACTTCTTCGGCCGGCCGACTGGTCGGGACCGGGACTACCGCATGATCGAGAAGGCTGTCCGGCTCGTGGCTGAACGTGTCGACACCCTGGTTGCCTGCGGTGCCATCGGAATCCATGCCGCGCTGCGCCTCGCCGTCCTACACCGCTACGCGACACGGCATCTCGGTGAAACCCGGCAACGCGAAAAGCAACACCTGCCGTGCCCGTCATGCGGCGCCCAGGCGCTCGTCAAAGAAGTCCGCGACCTACGCGGCCGCGGATCCGTCAACGGCGTCGAAACACCCGAAGTGATCCGCTGCCTGGCATGCGACGGCGGCCCCAACGGCGACGGCACATGGACCGAAGCTGAATACCAGTGGCTTTCGAAGATGGTTCTCACCGAGAGAGAGGAACAGGACGTGCTGAAATGGCTTCTGGCGGAGGCGCAATGGGAGCGCGACGTCGCCGCGTGGTTGGCGGCTGAACGCGAGTTCGCGTTGGATCTCGTTGCGTCCATGCTCGACATCGACGGCATGGCCGACCTGATGGCACGCGTGCAGGGCATGGCCGCATGACCATGCTCGACCTGACACTCGTCGAAGACATCGCCGGACGCCACATCGGCCGCGTACTCCTCACATGGACCGACATCGAAAGCGTCCGCACCGTGCACGGACTCGGCCGCTACCGCAAAACCGAAATCGGCTCCATGATCCGAACCCGCAGCGGCGACACCCACTTCGTCGCCGAGCGCGTCGACTTCATCAAGGCAGCCATGGACAAATGCGCAGCCTACGACGGCGGCGCCTGATGCCGCCGCCGCCATGGCCCGAACCGGGGCCGCACACCGTCCTCGCCAACGCGCTACGCACACAAGGCGTCCCGTACCCCAACGCCAGCGCGAAGCTACTACTCGACGCCCTACACACCGCCGGATACACCGTCAAGGAGAACAACTCGTGAAGCCCCACAACCAGAGCGCGCCCGGACTCGGCCGCCTCAACGACAAGATCGGTGCGCTCGCAAAGCATTACCGGCGGTACGTCGACAAAGAGCTAGCCGCCCTCGCCAAAAAGGGCACCGCCAGCGAACGGGAGGCCGCGGCGTGAGCTATGGCGATTCCCGCGAGCTGCGCAACAAACGCGTAGCCATGGATGCATTCGATCTGCTCGACAGGGCAGTGCAGGAAAGCACAACTATGGGGCCGGAAACCTTGCGCATTGAAGTGGAGGATCTGCGACGTAGGTGGGAGTCGCGTGGCGTGATGTGGTTGCGTCCAGACCGCACCCCGTATGACCCAGATGAATGGCTTACAGCCAACGAGATGGCTGAACGCGCAGACGTGCGCCCCATTACCGTTCGCATGTGGGCAAACCGCGGGCACATTACATCTCAACGGATCGACGGGCATGTCTACTACAACGTTGGCGAGGTAGTTGCATACCAGGGGCGGCGGCACACAGAGATAGGTCGCAGACTTGCGCACGGCACTGTATAGGTTCTATTCCCGCTCGGATCGACTTCTCTACGTTGGGATTACAGGTGATCCGTCAGCGCGCTTCTCTGCGCATCGCCACACGCAGCCGTGGTGGGAAGAAGTTGCGACGATCAGGATTGAGCGCTTCCCTACACGGGATGAGGCGGCCCGCGCGGAGGTTGTGGCGATACAAACAGAACGACCGAAATACAATCGGACGCACGCCATTACCAACACAGGGACGCTGCGGTTGCGGG
>NZ_LZKY01000220.1:0-13356 GCF_001673055.1 Mycobacterium sp. 1245801.1 | reverse complement strand
CCACGGCCATCCTCGCCGAATTGGCGACGGCGGTGCTGATCTGGCCGGCGCTGGGCGTCATCCTGCCGATCGCCCGGGTGCTGGCGCTGACCTGGCTGATGGTGGCTGGCGTTGCCCTAACCCATGCGGCGCAACGAGCTTCGGCCGCCGGGCGAGCGGCCGCGGGCGGCCATCACGCGGACGCATCGACCTGAACGCGGTGCAGGTCGTCACCGAGTTCGACCCGCCCACCGAACCGCGTGGCCGCCAGGGCCCGCCACTGCTCCTCCTGGCCGGGCACCAGCGCCGGCACGTAGTGCGTCATGACCAGGGTGTCCACCCCCGCGCGCGCCGCGGTCGCCGCCGCCTCCTCCACCGAAGAGTGGTAGTCGCAGATGTCCTGCAGCCGCTGCTGCGGGATGGTGGCGACGATGTCCTTGCGGATCACGGTGTGCACCAGCGCACCCGCCCCTGTTGCCAGGTCGTCCAGGCCCGCGCACGGGACGGTGTCGCCGGCGAGCACCACCGAGGCGCCCTGGTAGTCGATGCGAAAGCCGATGGTCGGCGCCACCGGACGGTGATCGGTCGGGGCGACCCGGATGGCCACGCCGTCGCGGTCCCAGACGGTTCCCTCGGTGTATTCGTGCACGTCCACCGCCGGCGGCGAGTTGATGTCGGCGTGATGGGCGATCCGGTAGCCGATGTCGTGGCGGAACGCGTTCAGCGTCGCCGCGACCGCCTCGGCGGTGCCGAGCGGACCGATGATCGGCAGCGGCGCGGGGTCGGGCGTGAAGGTGCTGATCCACCGGGTGATGAGGACGTCGCCCAGGTCGCCGATGTGATCGCTGTGCAGGTGGGTCAGCAGCAACGCCGACAATCCGGCGGCGCCCACCCCGACCGCGGCCGCGCGCTGCAGCACGCCGCGCCCGCAGTCCACCAGGAACACCTGCCCGCCGGCCCGCACCAGAGTTGACGGCCCGGCGCGGTTCGGATCGGGGATGGGGCTTCCGGTTCCCAGCAGGGTGACCTCGATCATGTCCTTATCTTGCAAGCCCGCGGCTCCCGCAGTGGTCCAATCGCGCGATCCGCGCGGCCTGCACCGCTAGGACACGATCTGTTTGCAGCTTCTCTTAGTGGCTTTTGCGCCGCGCGAGGAAGCCGTAGCCTGATGTGAAGCGGATCACAACCCGGCTGGAGGCCCCGATGCGGATAGCGGACGTCTTGCGGAACAAGGGCGCGGCGGTGGTGACCATCAACCCCGACGCGACGGTTCGCGAGCTGCTTGCGGGGCTGAGCGACCAGAACATCGGCGCCATGGTGGTGGTCGGTGACGAGGGTGTGGTCGGCATCGTGTCGGAGCGCGACGTCGTGCGTCAGCTGCATACGCACGGCGCCAGTGTGCTGTCTCGACCGGTGTCCAAGATCATGACGTCCATGCTGGCGACCTGCACCAAGACCGACGAGGTCGACGCGATCAGCGTGTTGATGACCAAGAACCGGGTGCGGCACGTGCCGGTGCTGGACGGCAAGAAGCTGATCGGGATCGTCAGCATCGGTGACGTGGTGAAGAGCCGACTGGAAGAACTCGAGGCCGAGCAGCAGCAGCTGCATTCCTACATCACCCAGGGCTGATCGCCCGACTCCGCTCGCCGAACGTGCACTCACGGCGAGAATTGTGCGT
The DNA here is from genome assembly GCF_001673055.1 of Mycobacterium sp. 1245801.1. Taxonomy (NCBI): domain Bacteria; kingdom Bacillati; phylum Actinomycetota; class Actinomycetes; order Mycobacteriales; family Mycobacteriaceae; genus Mycobacterium; species Mycobacterium sp. 1245801.1. The sequence goes on along the minus strand of NZ_LZKY01000220.1, from coordinate 11,696 downwards.
TTTCTCGCCCTGAGTTCACGCTCGGCGCAGCACCGGTGCGTTCAGCGCCAGGAGTAGTCGGCGCGCAGGCGGGCGGCCACCACGTCGAAGATCTCGCGATCCAGGATGGCGCCCTCGCGGCGGATGCCCTCCTCGGGCACGTCGAGCACCCGGTCCAGCCGGACCCAGCTCTGCCTGCCCTCGTAATCCCAAGGGCCGGAACCGATTCCAACCCAGTCCGGGTCGGCGGCGTGGCGCTCCTGGCTGGACACCATCAACCCCAGCAGGACGCTGCGGTCCCGGCCCACGACCAGGACGGGCCGGTCCTTGCCCCGGGTGGGGTCGTCCTCGTAGACCACCCACGTCCAGACGATCTCACCGGGATCGGCCCGGCCGTCCAGGCTCGGCGCGTACACCAGCTTGCGGGCCCGCTGCGCGGTCGGGAGGCTGCCGCTGGTCACCGGCCGGCCGGTGACGGGCGCGTCGGGAGGTGGTGGCGCCACCGCGGCGATGACGTTCGCCGTGATCTTCACGGCCTGCTGCAGTTCGCGCAGCACGGTCTGGGAATTCTGCACGGTCCGGACTAGGCGCGGAGCGCCGTTGAACACCAGATTCTCCGCGAACCGCTGAAACGTCTTCCACTGGGATTTCCGGGGAGACGACATATTCGCAGCATAGACGCGAGCGGCGGGGTGCGACTGTGTCCAAGTAGGTCCCGGCGGCCCTGTCTGGATACGCTGGACATACCCGCGAACCGCGCCGGAAACGGCCGCAAAGCGCCCCGTCTAGTTGCACGCACCAGGAGATTCCCATCAGCAGTTTCGCCGACAAGACCTTCACCGCGCCGGCGCAGATTCGGAACTTCTGCATCATCGCCCACATCGACCACGGAAAGTCCACGCTGGCCGACCGGATGCTCCAGCTCACCGGTGTCGTCGACGAGCGGTCCATGCGCGCGCAGTACCTGGACCGGATGGACATCGAGCGCGAGCGCGGCATCACCATCAAGGCCCAGAACGTGCGCCTGCCGTGGAAAGTCGGTGACACCCAGTACGTGCTGCACCTGATCGACACCCCGGGCCACGTCGACTTCACCTACGAGGTGTCGCGCGCGCTGGAGGCGTGCGAGGGCGCGGTGCTGCTGGTGGACGCCGCCCAAGGCATCGAGGCGCAGACCCTGGCCAACCTCTACCTGGCGCTCGACCGCGACCTGCACATCATCCCGGTGCTGAACAAGATCGACCTGCCCGCCGCGGACCCGGACCGCTACGCCGCCGAGATCGCGCACATCATCGGCTGCGAGCCGGGCGACGTGCTGCGGGTTTCCGGCAAGACCGGAGCCGGCGTCGCCGATCTGCTCGATCATGTGGTGCGCGAGGTGCCGCCCCCGCAGGGCCAGGCCGACGCGCCGCTGCGGGCGATGATCTTCGACTCGGTCTACGACATCTACCGCGGCGTGGTGACCTACGTGCGGGTGGTCGACGGCAAGATCACCCCTCGCGAACGCATCGCGATGATGTCCACCGGCGCCACCCACGAACTGCTCGAGGTCGGCATCGTCTCGCCCGAACCGAAGGCCAGCGACGGCCTGGGCGTGGGCGAGGTGGGCTACCTGATCACCGGCGTCAAGGACGTCCGCCAATCCAAGGTGGGGGACACGGTGACGACGGCACGCCACGGCGCCGCCGAGGCGCTAACCGGATATCGCGAGCCCAAGCCGATGGTCTACTCGGGTCTGTATCCCGTGGACGGCTCCGACTACCCGGATCTGCGCGACGCCCTGGACAGGCTGCAACTCAACGACGCGGCCCTGACCTACGAGCCGGAGACGTCGGTGGCCCTGGGCTTCGGATTCCGTTGCGGCTTCTTGGGTTTGCTGCACATGGAGATCACCCGCGAACGCCTGGAGCGCGAGTTCAACCTGGACCTGATCTCGACGTCGCCCAACGTCGTCTACCGGGTGGTCAAGGAGGACAACACCGAGATCCGGGTGACCAACCCGTCGGATTGGCCGGAGGGCAAGGTCCGCGAGGTCTACGAGCCGGTGGTCAAGACCACCATCATCGCGCCCAGTGAATTCATCGGCACCATAATGGAACTGTGTCAGTCGCGCCGCGGCGAGCTGGGCGGCATGGACTACCTGTCACCCGAACGCGTCGAGCTGCGCTACACCATGCCGCTGGGCGAGATCATCTTCGACTTCTTCGATTCGCTGAAGTCACGCACCCGTGGCTACGCCAGCCTCGACTACGAGGAGGCCGGCGAGCAGGAGGCCCAACTGGTCAAGGTCGACATCCTGTTGCAGGGCGAGGCGGTCGACGCGTTCAGCGCGATCGTGCACAAGGATTCGGCGTTCGCCTACGGGAACAAGATGACCACCAAGCTCAAAGAGCTGATTCCGCGCCAGCAGTTCGAGGTGCCCGTCCAGGCGGCCATCGGATCGAAAATCATTGCGCGGGAGAACATTCGCGCGATCCGCAAGGACGTGCTGTCCAAGTGCTACGGCGGCGACATCACCCGTAAACGCAAGCTTCTCGAAAAGCAGAAGGAAGGCAAGAAGCGGATGAAGACCATCGGGCGCGTCGATGTGCCGCAGGAGGCGTTCGTCGCGGCGTTGTCCGCCGACGCCGCGGGGGACAAGGGCAAGAAGTAGCCATGCGGATTCGGGGGATGGCGACGGCTTTGATGGCGGTCGCCGTGCTGGGGACGGGCTGCGGTGGAGTCGTGGCGGGCACGGCGAAGCCGGCGCCGAACCTCAAGCCGCGACCGCTCAGCGGCGTCACGGTCAAGCAGGTGCTACTCGACGGCCCGACGCTGTCGCGGATGCTCAATCAGACCTTCGTGGCGCGGGATCCGGCCGAATTCGGCGGGCCCGAAAGGCTTTATCAGGTCCAGCGGACGATGTCGCAGGCCGGGTGCCTGGGCGTGACGGCGATGCTGCAGCAGGGCGTGTACCGGTCCGCCGACGTGAAAGACGTTGCGTCCGAGTCGTGGTGGAACAACGGCGAACCGGCGCAGGTGATCGTGGTCGAGGAGGGGGTGGTCACCCTCCCGTCGCCCGCACAGGCGCAGGCGCTGTTCACACAGTTCTCGGGGCAGTGGCAGCAGTGCAACGGCATGACGACGTCGGAACAGTCCGGCCCGATCAGCACCACGAACGTCATCAGCGACGTCCGCGTCACGGATTCCACCATCGCCGCGACCAAGACCGCGACGTCGATCTTGCCCAACATGCCGCCGCTGCGGCCCACCCCACAGGCGCGCGCCATCGGCATCCGGTCGAACTGCCTCGTCGAGGTCCAGGTGGTGTTCTTCGGCGGGCGACGGTCCTCGGACCCCGGCTCGGCCGACCTCAACACCAGCGCCATCGACGTTGCGCACGCCCTGATGGACAGGGTGAGCGCTCTGGGCTGACGTCGTGGCGACCCGCTTCGCCCGGCTAACGCCGCGCTTGCGATCGCCACGTCCTGATGGTGGCGACCCGCGTCGCCCGGCTCACGCCGCGCTTGCGATCGCCACGTCCTGATGGTGGCGACCCGCTTCGCCCGGCTCACGCCGCGCTTGCGATCGCCACGTCCTCATGGTGGCGACCCGCGTCGCCCGGCTCACGCCGCGCTTGCGATCGCCACGTCACATCGGGGCGTTGGCGGGCTGGAACATTCCGGAGCCGTCGGCTTCCTCCTCGGCGCGGATGACGTGCACCACCGCGTTGATCAGCGCCAGGTGGGTGAAGGCCTGCGGGAAGTTGCCCAGCTGCCGGCCGGTGCGCGGCTCGATCTCCTCGGCGTAGAGATGCAGCGGGCTGGCATACGACAGCAGCCGCTCACACAGGCGCTTGGCGCGCCGCACCTCGCCGATCTCGACGAGCGCCGACACCAGCCAGAACGAGCAGATCGTGAAGGTGCCCTCCTCGCCGGACAGCCCGTCGTCGGTTTCCTCGACCCGGTAGCGCAGCACCAGGCCCTCCTGGGTGAGTTCGTCGGCGATCGCCAACACGGTGTTGCGCACCCGCGGGTCATCAGGCGGCAAGAACCGCGTCAGCACCACCAACAGCAGCGAGGCGTCCAGCGCGTCGCTGCCGTAGCGCTGGGTGAACACCCCGCGGGAGTCCACGCCGTGCGCCAGGATGTCGTTCTTGATCTCCTCGGCGATCGCGCGCCACTGCTGGGCATAGCTCTTCTCGCCCTGCCGCTCGGCCAGCTTGGCGCCGCGGTCCAGCGCCACCCAGCACATCACCTTCGACGACGTGAAGTGCTGCGGCTCCCCACGCACCTCCCAGATCCCGCGGTCGGGCTCGCGCCAGTGCTTGATCGCCTCCTCCACCTGCTTCTTCAGCACGGGCCACAAGGTCTCGGGGACCTGCTCGCGCGACTTGGCGTGCAGGTAGAAGGAGTCCAGGATGGAGCCCCAGATGTCGTGCTGGATCTGGTCATAGGCGCCGTTGCCGATGCGCACCGGCCGGGCGTGGTCGTAGCCGGACAGGTGATGAAGCTCCTCTTCGACCAGACTGCGCTCGCCACCCACGCCGTACATGACCTGCAGCGGGTGCCGCTCGTTGTTGTTGGCGCCGGAGACGTCGGCGATGAACGCGAAGAAGTCGTCGGCCTCGCGATCCAGTCCGAGCGTGTACAGGCCCCACAGCGCGAAGGTGGAGTCGCGCACCCAGGCGTAGCGGTAATCCCAGTTACGTTCGCCCTGCGGCGTTTCCGGCAGCGACGTGGTGCTGGCCGCCAGCAGCGCGCCGGTGGGCGAGTAGGTCAGGCCCTTCAGGGTCAGCGCGCTGCGCTGCAGGTACGCCCGCCACGGATGGTCGGGGAAGTTACCGATGTTGATCCACTGCCGCCAGCACTCGGTGGTCTGCCACATCTTGTCGGCGGCCTCTTGGTAGGTCTGCGGCGCCGGATGCTTGGTCCAGCTCAGGGCAACGAACACGTCGTCGCCCTCTTTCATCCGGGTGCGTGCGCGCGCCTCGCGGCCCTCCAGCCCGATCCGCAGGTTGGACGTCAGCCGCATCGTCGGGTGGGCGTCGGGATCCTTGGCGGCGCGCGCGACGGCCTCGCCATAGGCGTTGGCGGAGTACTCCCAGGTGGCGCCGACGCGGTGATAGTCGAACGCCGGTTCGCAGCTCATCATCAGTTCGACGGTGCCGCTGACGCAGCGCACCGTGCGCAGCAGGATGTGCTCGGCGTCCCAGTCCATCGGGGTGCGGCGGTGCGTCCGAGACCGCCGCTCCAGGTCGTGCCACGGGCCCATCACCAGCGCATCGCGCACGATCAGCCACCCGGTGTGGGTCTGCCAGGTGGTTTCCATGATCAGGCTGCCGGGCAGGTACCGGCGGGCCGAGGGCACCGAGACGCCATACGGGCCCAGCCGGAAATGGCCGGCGCTGCGGTCCAAGATCGCGCCGAACACGCTGGGCGAATCAGGGCGGGGCACGCAGAGCCATTCGACCGATCCGGCGGGGGAGATCAGGCACGTGGTTTCCCAGTCCGACAGGAACGCATAGTCGGCGATCGGCGGGAACGGGTTCCGCAGGGCCGCGCTGGGAGCGAGCGGCCCGGGCGTGCGCAGGTCGATGGACGACGACATCGACGCGGCCGAGGCGGCGTCAAACTCTTCCTCGGGCAGGGCACCGTCCGGCGGGGCCGGTTGGTCTTCGGGCTGGGCGTGCAAAACCATCTGGACATCATCGCTGCTCAGCGGTCCCGCGTCCAACGTTTCACCGTGGTGGCGCGCCGCGCGGCGATCCGCTGCGTCCGACCCATGCCGGCGCGTGTTCCCGGCCGGCCGATGGTCTTCGGCGGTCGGGCCGAATAGGGTGAGCCCCGTGAACGCGTTCCTCAATTGGTGGGACGGCAACGAGCTGTGGCTTTCGGGGCTGCCTTTCGTGCTGCAGGCCCTGGTGGTGGTGCCCGCCGTGCTGGTGGTGGCCTACGCGACGGCGGCCCTGCTGGATGGCGTGCTCGGGAAGGGCATCGAGCTGATGCGCCGCGCCCGCCACGACGGGACGCCCGGGTAGCCCATGCCTCGGTCACACGTGACCCTGATTCTGGTCATCCTGGTGGCGTTGGTGATCGTCACGTGGCTGGTGACCCACGCGATGCACCGCTAGCGGCCGCGGGCCCTCTGCACAGCCGCCGTCGCGGTGGCGGCAACGTCAATTCCTGTTAGGCTTCCCGCCATGCGCGTGGCGATGAGCATCTCGGAGTGCTATGCCCTCGTGCACTGTTGTCGCTGACTCCCAAACCCGTGCGCGGTCTGGTCTGGAGTTTTCGAATTCTCCTGAAGTTTTAGGTGCCTTTCCGCAGAAACGGGACCCGACTCCCATACCTCTCGCACCGGAAGGCCCTCAATGGACACAAGGACCGCATCGCGCTGGCGGCCCGTCCTCGCACTTGCCCTGATCGCCGGCGTCATCGCCGGGTGCCACGGCGGCGCCAGTGATGCCGTCGGCGGCGGTGGTCTGGCCAACGCGCGCACCAGCATCACCCTGGTCGCCTACTCGGTCCCAGAACCCGGTTGGAGCAAGATAATTCCGGCGTTCAACGCCTCCGACGAGGGCAAGGGTGTGCAGGTGGTCACCTCCTACGGGGCCTCCGGTGACCAGTCCCGCGGCGTCGTCGACGGCAAGCCGGCCGACGTCGTCAACTTCTCCGTCGAACCCGACATCGCGCGACTGGTCAAGGCCGGCAAGGTCTCCAAGGACTGGAATACCGACGCCACCAAGGGAATTCCGTTCGGTTCGGTCGTCACGCTGGTGGTGCGCAAGGGCAATCCGAAGAACATCAGGGATTGGGACGACCTGCTGCGGCCCGGAGTGGAGGTCATCACCCCCAGCCCGCTGAGCTCCGGATCGGCCAAGTGGAACCTGCTCGCGCCGTATGCGGTCAAGAGCGAAGGCGGCGCCCACAGCGACGCCGGGGTTGCGTTCATCAAGAAGCTGGTCACCGAACACGTGAAACTGCGCCCCGGATCGGGGCGGGAGGCCACCGACGTCTTCGTCCAGGGCAGCGGTGACGTGTTGATCAGCTACGAGAACGAGGCGATCGCCACCGAGCGGGCCGGAAAGCCGGTCGAACACATCAACCTGGCGCAGACCTTCAAGATCGACAACCCGGTTGCGGTGGTCAACACCAGCCCGCATCTGGACGCCGCCGTCGCCTTCAAGAACTTCCAGTACACGGCCGCGGCCCAAAAGGTCTGGGCGCAAGCCGGTTTCCGCCCGGTCGACCCGGCCGTCGCCGCCGACTTCCGCAACCAGTACCCGGTGCCGGCGAAGCTGTGGACCATCGCCGACCTGGGCGGCTGGGCCACGGCGGACCCGCAGCTGTTCGACAAGAACTCCGGCAGCATCACGAAGATCTACACGAAGGCCACCGGATGACCGCCATCACCCCGGACCCGCTGGCGGTCCGGCCCGAGCTCAGCGGCGACGCGCCACCGGGCCCGCTACCCGGACGCGGCCGCGGCACCACCGCGCTGCGCGTCGGCGTGGCCACGGTCTGGCTCTCGGTGATCGTGTTGCTGCCGCTGGCGGCGATCGCGTGGCAATCCGCGGGCGGCGGCTGGCACGCCTTCTGGCTCGCGGTCACCTCGAATGCCGCGCTGGAATCGTTCCGGGTGACCCTGACGATCTCGGCCGGGGTCACGGTGCTCAACCTGGTCTTCGGCCTGGTGATCGCGTGGGTGCTGGTGCGGGATGACTTTCCGGGCAAGCGCCTCGTGGACGCGATCATCGATCTGCCCTTCGCGCTGCCGACCATCGTCGCCAGCCTGGTGATGCTGGCGTTGTACGGCAACCACAGCCCCGTCGGTCTGCATCTGCAGCACACGTCGTGGGGTGTGGCGGTCGCCCTGGCCTTCGTCACGCTGCCGTTCGTGGTGCGTGCCGTGCAGCCGGTGCTACTCGAACTGGATCGCGAAACCGAGGAGGCCGCGGCGTCGCTGGGTGCCAGCGGGCCGAAGATCTTCACCTCGGTGGTGCTGCCGTCGCTGCTGCCCGCGTTGTTGTCCGGGGCGGGGCTGGCCTTCTCCCGGGCGATCGGCGAGTTCGGTTCGGTGGTGCTCATCGGCGGTGCGGTGCCCGGCAAGACCGAAGTGTCCTCACAGTGGATCCGCACGTTGATCGAGAACGACGACCGCACCGGTGCAGCCGCGATATCGATTGTGCTGTTGGGCATTTCGTTTGTCGTTCTGCTCATCCTGCGGATCGTGGGCGGCCGCGCGGCCAAGCGAGAGGAGCTGTCCGCATGACATCGTCGGCGGGAGTGCGCTATTGGTTGCGGTTCGTCGCGCTCGCCTACATCTTCGTGCTGCTGGTCATTCCGGTGGCGTTGATCCTGTGGCGCACGTTCCGACCCGGGCTGGGCCAGTTCTACGCCTGGGTCAGCACCCCCGCGGCGATATCGGCGCTGAACCTAACGCTGCTGGTGGTGGCCATCGTGGTACCCCTCAACGTCATCTTCGGCATCCCCACCGCATTGGTCCTCGCGCGCAACAGGTTTCGCGGCAAGGGCGTGCTGCAGGCGGTCATCGACCTGCCGTTCGCAGTCTCGCCCGTCATCGTGGGTGTCGCGTTGATCGTGTTGTGGGGCTCGGCCGGTGCGCTCGGATTCGTCGAACAGGACCTCGGGTTCAAGATCATCTTCGGCCTGCCGGGCATCGTGCTGGCCAGCATCTTCGTCACCCTGCCCTTCGTGGTGCGCGAAGTGGAGCCGGTGCTGCACGAGCTGGGCACCGACCAGGAGGAGGCGGCGGCCACCCTGGGTTCGGGGTGGTGGCAGACGTTTTGGCGGATCACGCTGCCGTCGATCCGGTGGGGTCTGACCTACGGCATCGTGTTGACCATTGCACGTACCCTGGGGGAGTACGGTGCCGTGCTGATGGTGTCGTCGAACCTGCCGGGAAAGTCGCAGACACTGACATTGCTTGTCTCCGACCGGTACAACCGCGGTGCGGAATACGGCGCCTACGCGCTGTCCACGCTGCTGATGGGGGTTGCGGTGCTGGTGCTGGTTTTCCAGGTAGTGCTGGACGCGCGCCGTGCACGAGCGGCGAAGCAGGCCTGACGAGGAGAATGACCGTGACTCACGCCAACCGGGACGACCTCGCCATCGTCGTCCGCGACGCCAACAAACGTTATGGCGATTTCGTCGCGCTGGACCATGTGGACTTCGCCGTGCCCACCGGCTCGCTGACGGCTTTGCTGGGTCCCAGCGGCTCGGGCAAGTCGACCCTGCTGCGCACTATCGCCGGGCTCGACCAACCCGATACCGGAACCGTCACGATCGACGGCCGCGACGTGACCCGGGTGCCGCCGCAGCGCCGCGGCATCGGATTCGTGTTTCAGCACTACGCGGCGTTCAAGCACCTGACCGTGCGCGACAACGTGGCCTACGGGCTCAAGATCCGCAAGCGGCCCAAGGCCGAGATCAAGGCCAAGGTAGACAACCTGCTCGAAGTGGTGGGACTGAGCGGCTTTCAAGCCCGCTACCCCAACCAGTTGTCCGGCGGTCAGCGCCAGCGCATGGCGCTGGCGCGGGCGTTGGCGGTCGACCCGCAGGTGCTGCTGCTCGACGAGCCGTTCGGCGCGCTGGACGCCAAGGTGCGTGAGGATCTGCGGGCGTGGTTGCGGCGCCTGCACGACGAGGTGCACGTGACCACGGTGCTGGTCACCCACGACCAGGCCGAGGCGCTCGACGTCGCCGACCGCATCGCGGTGCTGAACAAGGGCCGCATCGAACAGGTCGGCTCCCCGACGGACGTGTACGACACCCCGGCGAACGCGTTCGTGATGTCATTCCTCGGTGCGGTGTCCACCCTGAACGGCACTTTGGTGCGCCCGCACGATATCCGGGTGGGCCGCAATCCCGATATGGCGATCGCCGGCGGTGACGGCACGGCCGAGTCCGTCGGGGTGGTGCGCGCCGTCGTCGACCGGGTGGTGACGCTGGGCTTCGAGGTGCGGGTCGAGTTGACCAGCGCGGCCACCGGCGGATTCTTCACCGCGCAGATCACCCGCGGTGACGCCGAGGCGTTGGCCCTGCGCGAGGGCGACACCGTCTACGTGCGGGCCACCCGGGTTCCCCCGATCGCCCTGGCCGCCAACGCAAGTCGTGCGGACGAGGCCGACCAGGATGAGAGCACCCTGACGTCGGCGTAGTCGCCGCATGAGAACCGCGGGCCGACCACTATCCGATTCGCCGACGCGCTAGCGGATGCGCTATCGGTTTTCAGATCCACTCGTCGGTCCGATTCCCACCGGGTCGGCGGTGGCGGAACCTGTCGAATGTTGAACTGCTATGACGCGTGCAAACCGCATTCGGTCTTGGCCCGGCCCTGCCAACGTCCGCTGCGCGGATCGGCCCCGGCCAGCGGCTTGGCCGTGCAGGGTTGGCAGCCGATCGACGAATAGCCTTCGTACATAAGCGGATTGACAAGCACGCCGTTGTCGTCGATGTAGTTCTGCACGTCCTCGTCGGACCATTCGACCAGCGGGTTGACCTTGACAAGCTTGAAGCCCTCGTCGAATCCGACCACTGGGGCGTTGGCGCGCGCGGCGGTCTCACCCCGGCGCAGGCCGGTCACCCAGGCGGAGTATCCGCGCAGCGTCTTGCCCAGCGGCGCGACCTTGCGCAGCCGGCAGCATTCGCTCGGGTCCCGCGCGAACAGGTCCTTACCCAGCAGCCTGTCCTGCTCGGCGACGCTGTGTTCTGGAGTGACATTGAGCACCCGGATGTCGTACACGGATTCGATCGCATCCCGGGTGCCGATGGTTTCCACAAAGTGATAACCGGTGTCCAAGAACACCACCGGCACACCCGGACGCACCTTGGCCGCCAGATCGATCAGCACGGCCTCCTGCATGCTGGAAGCCACCACGTAATTGCAGGTGGCCCAGCCGCGGGGCCCGTTGATGCCGCCGAACGTTTCGTCGGTCCAACGCAACACCTCGGCGGCGCTGGCGCCCTCCAGCTCGGCCGCGCCGCGGGCGGCAAGCGCCCGCAATTCGGCTTCTGGAAGCTTGGTTGTTCGTTCGCTCATCGCAAATCGTCCTCGTCTGCCCTCATAGCCCACTGTGCGAAACGTTCACCCTCACCGCGATATTTCAGGAAGTTACGTGTGACCCGCTCGATGTAGTCGCCGAGCTCGTCGCTGGTGACCTTGTGCTGGCGCAGTTTTCGGCCGAATCCGCTGTCCAGACCCAAGCTGCCGCCCAGGTGAACCTGAAAACCCTCGACCGAGCCGCCCTCTCCGTCGTCGACCATCTGACCCTTGAGCCCGATGTCGGCGACCTGAATGCGGGCGCAGGAATTGGGGCAGCCGTTGATGTTGACGGTGATGGGCACGTCGAGCTGGTCGTTGATGTCGGCGAGCCGGCGCTCCAGCTCGGGCACCAAAGACTGCGCCTTGACCCGGGTTTCGGCGAAAGACAACTTGCAGTACTCAATCCCCGTGCACGCCATCAGGTTCCGGCGCCAATGCGACGGCTTCGACTGCAGGCCGAGCGCCTCCAGGCCGGCGATCAGCTCGTCGAGCTTGTCGTCGGGCACGTCGAGGATTACCAGCTTCTGATACGGGGTGAGCCGGATCCGGTCCGAGCCGGCTTGTTCGGCGAGGTCGGCCACCGCGGTGAGGATGGTGCCCGACACCCGACCGGCGATGGAGGCGACGCCCACCGCGTTGAGCCCGTTCTTGAGCCGCTGCACCCCGACGTG
>NZ_LZKY01000219.1:0-18844 GCF_001673055.1 Mycobacterium sp. 1245801.1 | reverse complement strand
ACTTCCCGCCGTTCTCCACCGGCGAGACCGGCCGGGTGGGCTCGCCCAAGCGGCGCGAGATCGGGCACGGCGCCCTGGCCGAGCGGGCCCTGATCCCGGTGCTGCCCGGCGTCGAGGAGTTCCCCTACGCCATCCGTCAGGTGTCCGAGGCGTTGGGTTCCAACGGCTCAACGTCGATGGGTTCGGTCTGTGCGTCCACCCTGTCGCTGCTCAACGCCGGTGTGCCGCTCAGGGCGCCGTGCCCGATCTCGCGCCGCTTGGGCGAGCCCACCCGGCCGGTCTCGCCGGTGGAGAACGGCGGGAAGTTGTAGTGGTGCATGTAGCGCTTCGAGGTCTCGGGCCCCAGCGAATCGATCTGCTGGGCCATCTTGACCATGTCGAGCGTGGTGACGCCCAGGATCTGGGTCTCACCGCGCTGGAACAGCGCGCTGCCGTGCGCCCGCGGCACCACGGCCACCTCGGCCGACAACGCGCGGATGTCGGTGATGCCGCGGCCGTCGATGCGGAAGTGATCGGTCAGGATGCGCTGGCGCACCAGCTTTTTGGTCAGTGACCGGTAGGCGGCGCTGATCTCTTTCTCGCGGCCCTCGTAGGTCCCAGAGTCCCCAGCGAGGCGCGCGAGCACCTCGGCCTTGAGCTCGTCGGTGCGCGCGTCACGCTCGGCCTTGCCGCCGATGGTCAGCGCCTTGGCCAGCTCGTCGGTGGCCACCGAGGCCACCGAGTAGTAGACGTCGTCGCCGTAGTCCGGGAACGTCGGGAACTCGCCGGCCGGTTTGGCGGCCGCCCCGGCCAGTTCCTCCTGCGCGCTACACAGCGCGGCGATGAACGGCTTGGCGGCCTCGAGGCCTTCGGCCACAACGGTTTCCGTCGGCGCCGGGGCGCCGCCCTCGACGAGCTCGATGACGTTCTCGGTCGCCTCGGCCTCGACCATCATGATGGCCACGTCTTTTTTGTCGCCTTCGCCGACTATGCGGCCGGCCACCACCATGTCGAACACGGCCCGCTCGAGCTGCTCGACGGTCGGGAACGCCACCCAGGTGCCGTCGATCAGCGCGACCCGCACCCCACCGATGGGACCCGAGAACGGCAGCCCGCTCAGCTGGGTCGAGGCCGACGCGGCGTTGATCGCCAGCACGTCGTACAGGTCGTTGGGATCCAGGCTCAGGATGGTCACCACGACCTGGATCTCGTTACGCAGCCCGGAGACGAACGACGGGCGCAGCGGCCGGTCGATGAGCCGACAGGTCAGGATCGCATCGGTGGAGGGACGGCCCTCGCGACGGAAGAACGAACCGGGGATGCGACCGGCGGCATACATCCGCTCCTCGACATCGACGGTCAGCGGGAAGAAGTCGAAGTGCTCCTTGGGGCTCTTGCTGGCGGTCGTCGCCGACAACAGCATGTTCTCTTCGTCGAGGTACGCGACCACGGCGCCAGCGGCCTGCTGGGCCAACCGGCCGGTCTCGAAACGGATGGTGCGGGTGCCGAAGCTCCCGTTGTCGATGGTGGCGGTCGCCTCGAACACGCCCTCTTCAATTTCAGCGACAGACATGGACGTCCGTACGGCCTCTCTTGTATTCAGCTTTTTCGCGTGGCCACGCGCGAACCGCAGGCCTGACGGCCACGGGTCACCCGCGGGAGGCGCTGAGTCTGAATACGGCTACGGCCATCGATCGAAGCGGCCGACCTGCCCCAGATCCGGAGAGCCCGGCAGCCACTACCGAAGACCGCCCGATGCAGACTGGCTGCTCCCTCGAACGTGCGTAGTGACACGCTGGAACGGCACACGCGGATCTGCGTGACCGCACCGTTTGCTCGGGCCGAACCGGCCCAGAACGTCCTCACTCTACACGGGCGACCCCTGCCCGCCATATCGCTCGGAATTTGCGGGGCCGCGAACGCCCCGGTGGGGGCTGCGTCAGCGACGCAGGCCCAGCCGCTCGACCAGCGAGCGGTACCGCTCGACGTCGATCTGCGCGACGTACTTGAGCAGCCGGCGACGGCGGCCGACCAGCAGCAACAGCCCGCGACGCGAGTGGTGGTCGTGCTTGTGCACCTTCAGGTGCTCGGTCAGGTCGGCGATCCGCTTGGTCAGCAGCGCGACCTGCGCCTCAGGCGAACCGGTGTCGGTGCCATGCAGGCCGTAATTGCCCAGGATTTCTTTTTTCTGCTCGGCTGTAAGCGCCACGAACTAACTCCATCAATCGGTGCCGCGAGAAATCTCGTGCGTGGCCGCCGCGGACTGCAGCACACGCCGTATCGGCTGGCGAGTCTATCAGCGGCGGCGACGTCTACCGAATCGCAGGCCAGCGCTGCGCCCTTGACAACATACAACCATTTGGTTGTATGTTGCTCGGGTGACCGTAGATCAGGAGGACCGGGTGGACGCCCTGTTCCACGCGCTCGCCGACCGAACCCGGCGCGACATCATGCGCCGGACCCTGGAAGGGGAACACTCGGTTTCCGCATTGGCGGTCAAGTACGACATGAGCTTCGCCGCGGTGCAGAAGCACGTCGTCGTGCTGGAAAAGGCCGGCCTGCTCACCAAACGACGAAGCGGTCGAGAGCAGCTGGCCAGCGGTGACGTGGCGGCCGTGCGGTCGGTGGCCGCGATGCTCACCGAACTCGAATCCCTCTGGCGGGATCGCATCGCCCGCGTCGACGAACTCATCGCATCCGACTCAAACCAGGAGGACTGAACCATGCCCGTGACCGACGTCCAGCACGACCCGGACAACCTGACGCTGACCATCACGGCGGACTTCGCCGCGCCGGTGGCCCGAATCTGGCAGGTGTACGCCGACCCTCGTCAGTTGGAGAAGGTGTGGGGACCGCCGTCCCACCCGGCGACCGTCGTCGACCACAGCCTCACACCCGGCAGTCGCACGACGTACTTCATGACCGGACCGGACGGCCAGAAGTACGCCGGGTACTGGGAGATCACGGCGGTGGACGAACCGACGAGCTTCTCCTTCCTGGACGGCTTCGCCGACCTGGACTTCAACCCGAACCGCGACCTGCCGGTCTCGAGGAATGTGTACACATTTGCCGAGCACAACGGCGGCACTCGCGCGACATACGTGAGCACCTACTCCTCCGCCGAGGCGCTGCAGCAGGTGCTGGACATGGGCGTCGTCGAGGGCGCCTCTTCGGCCATCAACCAGATCGACGACCTGCTCGCCGCCTGACGCCTGCCGGCGACTCCTGGAATCAGTCCTGGGCCGCGAGGGTGATGCGGGCCCGTTCGGTGTCCCTGCCCATCGCGTCGATGAGGTCGGCGATCGAGTCGAACTTGTGCTGGCCGCGGATTCGGGCGACGAAGTCCAGCGCCACGTGCTGTCCGTACAGGTCGGCGTCGGTGTCCAGGACGAACGCCTCCACGGTGCGGGTACGCCCGGAGAACGTCGGGTTGGTGCCCACCGACACCGCCGCCTGATAGCGCTCGCCGGGGACCATCGCCCCGGGGGCCCCCGCCCCCTGACCGTGGCCGAGCACGGTGAACCAGGCGGCGTACACGCCGTCGGCCGGGATGGCCGAATACATCGGCGGCGCCACGTTCGCGGTGGGAAAGCCCAGCTCGGCACCGCGCCCGTGGCCGCGGACCACCACGCCCTCGACCCGGTGCGGCCGGCCCAGCGCCTCCATCGCCGCCACCACGTCACCGGCGTCCACGCAGGACCGGATGTAGGTGGACGAGAACGTCACCGTCTCGTTGCTGTGGTGCTCGGACAGCAGCGACATCGACTCCACGGCGAACCCGAAGCGCTCGCCGGCGCGTCGCAGCGTTTCGACGTTGCCGGTCGCCTTCTTGCCGAAGGTGAAGTTCTCCCCCACGACGACCTCGACCACGTGCAGGTTCTCCACCAGCAGCTCGTGGACGTAGCGCTCCGGGGTGAGCTTCATGAAATCGGTGGTGAACGGCATGACCAGGAAGACGTCGATGCCCAGCTCTTCGACCAGCTCGGCGCGCCGGGTGAGCGTCGTCAGCTGCGCGGGGTGGCTGCCGGGATAGACCACTTCCATCGGGTGCGGGTCGAACGTCATCAGCACCGTCGGAACGTTGCGGGCCCGCGCCGCTTTCACCGCATGCGCGATCAGCTCGGCGTGGCCGCGATGCACACCATCGAACACACCGATGGTGAGCACACACCTGCCCCAGTCCGTGGGTATCTCGTCTTGGCCGCGCCACCGCTGCACGTCCGCCAGCCTACGGCGCGCAGTGGTCCGCCGGGAGATGGGAAGGGGCAAACCGCCGCCATGGTGTCGGGGAACACCCCGGATTAGGCCTGGGTTGCCTAAACTTTCTCGGTGTGAGGCCTGACGAGGAGCGTGGCGGTATCACCGCGGTCGGCCAGGACTACCTGAAGGTCATCTGGAATGCCCAGGAGTGGTCCCCGAAAGACGCACCGCAGAAGGTCAGCACCAAGATGCTGGCCGAGAAGATCGGGGTGTCGGCCAGCACGGCCTCGGAGTCCATCCGCAAACTCGCCGAGCAGGGGCTCGTGGACCACGAGAAATACGGCGCGGTGACGCTGACCGAGGCGGGGCGGCGCGCGGCGCTGGAGATGGTGCGCCGGCACCGGCTGCTGGAGACCTTCCTGGTCAACGAGCTCGGCTACGCCTGGGACGAGGTGCACGACGAGGCCGAGGTGCTCGAGCACGCGGTGTCGGATCGCCTGGTGGCCCGCATCGACGCCAAGCTGGGCTTTCCGCAGCGCGACCCGCACGGTGACCCGATACCGGCCTCCGACGGGCAGGTGCCGACCCCGCCGGCCCGCCAGCTGTGGGCGTGCGACGACGGGGACACCGGGACGGTGGCCCGCATCTCCGACGCCGACCCCGAGATGCTGCGCTACTTCACCGACGTCGGCATCAGTCTCGACTCCCGGCTGCGGGTCCTGACCCGGCGCGAATTCGCCGGCATGATCTCCGTCGCCATCGATTCCGGCGACGGCGCCGAGACGACGGTCGATTTGGGTAGCCCGGCCGCGCGGGCGATCTGGGTGACGGCCTAGCCGCGCGCCCCGCCCGTCAGTCGGCCAGCAGTCCCTTGGCGATGTGGGTGACCTGAACCTCGTTGCTGCCCGCGTAGATCATCAGCGACTTGGCGTCGCGGGCCAGCTGCTCCACCCGGTACTCGGCCATGTATCCGTTGCCGCCGAACAGCTGTACGGCCTCCATCGCCACCTCGGTGGCCGCCTCCGAGGAGTACAGCTTGATCGCCGACGCCTCGGCCAGCGTCAGCGGCTTGCCGGCCTGCTGGCGCTCGATGGTGTGAAAGACCATGTTCTGCACGTTCATTCGGGCGATCTCCATCTTCGCCAGCTTGAGCTGGATCAACTGGAACTGCCCGATGTTGCGGCCCCACAGTGTGCGGCTCTTCGCGTAATCGACGCACAGCCGGTGGCATTCGTCGATGATGCCCAACGCCATCATTGCGATCCCGATCCGCTCGGCGGCGAAGTTGGCGCGCGCGCTGTCGCGGCCGTCGCCGTCGGTGTGCTGTTCGCTCTCGCCGAGCAGCCGGTCCGGGCCCAGCCGCACGTTGTCGAAGAACAGCTCGCCGGTCGGCGAGGACATCATGCCCATCTTCTTGAACGGCTTGCCCTGGGTCAGGCCCGGCATGCCGGCATCGAGCACGAAGACCAGCACCGGGCGGTTGCGCTTGTCTTGCTTGTCCGCGCTCGCATTGCCCTCGCGGGGGCCCTCGTCGAGCTTGGCGTAGACGACCAGGACGTCGGCGCAGGGCCCGTTGGTGATGAAGGTCTTCTGCCCGTTGAGGATGTAGTCGTCACCGTCGCGTTTGACGTAGGTCTTCATGCCGCCGAACGCGTCCGAACCCGAGTCCGGCTCGGTAATCGCCCATGCCGCAATCTTTTCCAGCGTCATCAGCTCGGGCAGCCAGCGTTCCTTCTGCGCCAGCGTCCCGCGGCTGGCGATGGTCGCGGCGCCCAAGCCCAGGCTCACCGACGCGGTGCTGAGCAACCCGATGCTGACCCTCGCGATCTCGGACACCAGCACCGCGATCATCGACCCCTGGGCGCCGCCGCCGAAACCGCTTGACCCGTCGGGCTTTTCGCCGGATTCCGCAGCGGCGGCGGTGCCGTTCAGCTTGGCCCACTCGCGGTCCAGCATCTTCTTGACCGACTCGGCGGCCATGGCGTCGAGGCCGAACTGGCTGAACAGCTTGCGCGCGATCGGATACGGCGACATATCGCCGGTTTCCAATTCGTCCAAATGCGGACGGATCTCTTTGTCGACGAACTGCCGAACGGCATCCCGGACCATCAGGTCCGTCTCGGACCACTCGATCATGGCGCCCTTAACGCTCGGCGCGCTGGTAGGCGGTGACGACCGCCGCGCCACCCAGCCCGATGTTGTGTTGCAGGGCGGCACTGACGTTGTCGACCTGACGTTTGTCGGCGGTGCCGCGCAGCTGCCAGGTCAGTTCGGCGCACTGCGCCAGCCCGGTCGCGCCCAGCGGGTGCCCCTTGGAGATCAGGCCGCCCGACGGGTTGACCACCCAGCGCCCGCCGTAGGTGGTGTCGTTGTTGTCGATCAGCTTGGGCGCCTCACCGGGGCCGCACAGGCCCAGGGCCTCGTAGAGCAACAGCTCGTTGGCCGAGAAGCAGTCGTGCAGTTCGATCACCTGGAAGTCTTGCGGCCCCAGCCCGGACTGGTCGTAAACCTGTTGCGCGGCCTGGACATTCATGTCATAGCCGATGAGGTTTTTGGCGCTTCCGTCGAACGTCGACGCGAAGTCGGTAGTCATCGCCTGCCCGACGATCTCCACGGCCTGGGCGGCCAGCCCGTGGCTGTCGACGAAGCTCTCCGAGGCCAGGATGGCCGCTCCCGAACCGTCGGAGGTCGGCGAGCACTGCAGCTTGGTCAGCGGGTCGGAGATCATCCGCGCGGCCAGGATGTCGTCGAGCGTGTAGGACTCCTGGAACTGGGCGAACGGGTTGTTCACCGAGTGCTTGTGGTTCTTGTAGCCGATCTTGGCGAAATGCTCTGCGGTGCTGCCGTATTGCTTCATGTGCTCGCGGCCGGCGGCGCCGAACATCCAGGGGGCGACGGGCATCGCGAACTCGTCGATGTCGGCCATCGCCTTGACGTGCTTGGCCATCGGCGATTCGCGGTCCTGGGCGCCGCCGCCCAGCGAACCGGGCTGCATCTTCTCGAAACCGAGCGCGATCGCGCAGTCGACGATGCCGCCGCGGATGGCCTGCGCCGCCAGGAAAAGCGCCGTCGAGCCGGTGGAGCAGTTGTTGTTGACGTTGACGACCGGAATGCCGGTCATGCCCAGCTCGTAGAGCGCCCGCTGACCCGACGTCGAATCGCCGGCGACGTAGCCGACGTAGCCTTGCTGGACCTCGCGGTAGTCGATGCCGGCGTCGGCCAGCGCGTTGGTCCCCGATTCCCGAGCCATGTCCGGGTAATCCCAGCCCTCCCGGCGACCCGGCTTCTCGAACTTCGTCATGCCGACGCCGATGACGTAGACCTTGTTGGACATCCTTGTCCCCTTCCGAACCGTGGGCGGTCTTGGCACTCAGTGTGCAACGTAGCCCAACCAACCGTTCGGCCGGGGCGGCCAAAGCATTGCAGCGGTTACAGCGTCGCCGGGCGGATCACCACCACCGACTTGGTGCGCGACCCCTCGTCGCGCAGCAGCGCCATCACGCGGCCGTCGGGGCCACACGCCGCGTAGACGCCGCCGATCCCGGCCGGCGCCAGCGCCCGGCCGTTGGCGGTCGCCTCGGCCTGCTCGGCGGACAGGTCGCGGCGCGGGAAGATCAGCAGGCAGGCCTCGTCCAGGCCGTAGCTGAGCCGGGGCCGCTCCGCCAGCTCGTCGAGCGGGTACGCCTGATCGAGCCCGAAGCGCCCGACGCGGGTGCGCCGCAATGCCGTCAGGTGCCCACCCACCCCGAGAGCCGCGCCGAGGTCACGGGCCAGCGCGCGGATGTAGGTTCCCGACGAACAGTCGACCTCGACGTCGAGGTCCACACAGTCCCCGCCGTCGGCGCCGACCCGGATGTCGCGCACCTCGAACCGGTCGATGCGCACCGGCCGGGCCGCGAGCTCGACGGCCTGGCCCTCGCGGGCAAGCCGGTAGGCGCGCTTGCCGTCCACCTTGATCGCGCTGACCGTCGACGGCACCTGTTGGATGTCGCCGCGCAGGCCACCGACCGCCGATTCGATCGCCGCGCCGGTGAGGTGCCGCGCCGCGACGCTGCGCACCAGCTCGCCCTCGGCGTCGTCGGTGGACGTGCTCTGGCCCAGGCGGATGGTGGCGGTGTAGGACTTGGCGGTGGCCGTCAGCAGGCCGAGGATCTTGGTGGCGCGTTCGATCCCGATCACCAGCACGCCGGTGGCCATCGGGTCCAGCGTCCCGGCATGCCCCACCCTGCGGGTGGCAAAGATCCGGCGGCAGCGCCCGACCACGTCATGACTGGTCATCCCGGCCGGCTTGTCGACGACGACTATTCCTGGCCCGCTGGGGCTTTCGGTCATAGCACGATCGCGGTGAGCACCAGCCCGCGCTCGACCGACCAGCGGCC
Source organism: Mycobacterium sp. 1245801.1 (assembly GCF_001673055.1). Classification (NCBI taxonomy): domain Bacteria; kingdom Bacillati; phylum Actinomycetota; class Actinomycetes; order Mycobacteriales; family Mycobacteriaceae; genus Mycobacterium; species Mycobacterium sp. 1245801.1. The sequence continues at coordinate 10,286 of NZ_LZKY01000219.1, read as the reverse complement.
GCGCAGCTCGGTCAGCGGCGGACCGGACAGCGCTTCCGGGTCGATCAGGATCCGCGACACGAACCCGCCCGTCGTCGCGCCGGGGCCATCGGCCTCGAACGCGATGTGGGCGTCCTCGAAGCCCAGCCACCGTTTGGTCAGCGGAAACCACGCCTTGTACGTTGCCTCCTTGGCGCAGAACAAGATTCGATCCCAATGCAGGTCACCCGACAGGTTCGCCGGGATCTCGGTGCGTTCGGCCGGCAGGCTGATCGCGGTCAGCACTCCGTCGGGCAACACGTCGTGCGGTTCGGCGTCGATGCCCACCGAGCGGACCGCGTCGGTGCGGCCCACCACGGCACCCCGGTAACCCGTGCAGTGGGTCAGGCTGCCCACCACGCCGTCGGGCCAGCAGGGTTCTCCCTTCTCCCCCTTGAGGATCGGGACCGGCGGCAGGCCCAGCTCGCCCAGCGCGATGCGGGCGCAGTTGCGGACGGTGACGAACTCGTTGCGCCGCTTGGCCACCGACCTGGCGACCAGCGGCTCCTCCTCGGGCAGCGGCGTGAGATCGGGCGGGTCGGAGTATGCCTCCGCGTAGGCCAGGCCGTCCACGGCCGGGAGCACCGAGGACACCAGCATGTCCCCCGTCATCGTGATTGCCGCTGCCGCAACCGTTCCCGGAACTGTGCGGCCTGCTGCCGCATCTCGGGAGTGATCTGGAAGTGGCCGCCGAAGTCGTTGAGGTCGCCCGGCGCGTACTGGGGATCGGGCAGCACCTGGCGCAGCCAGCTGGGCGGCTTGCGGCGGCGCCACTCCCGCGGATAGCCCACCGAGACTTCCTCGAAGCGCACGTCGTCATACCAGGTGGTCCGGGGGATGTGCAGGTGACCGTAGACCGAACACACGGCGTTGTATCGGGTGTGCCAGTCGGCGGTCTTGGTGGTCCCGCACCACAGCGAGAACTCGGGGTAGAACAAGGCGTCGCAGGGGTCGCGGACCAACGGAAAGTGGTTCACCAGAACGGTCGGCGTCATCCAGTCCAGCTCTTCGAGACGGGCGCGGGTGATCTCCAGGCGCTCGCGGCACCACGCCTCACGGGTGGGGTAGGGCTCCGAGGAGAGCAGGAATTCGTCGGTGGCGACCACGTTGCGCTCGCGGGCGATGGTCAGGCCTTCGGCTTTGCTCGTGGCTCCCTCGGGCAAGAAGCTGTAGTCGTAGAGCAGGAACATCGGCACGATCGTGGCCGGGCCCCCGCGCTCGGTCCACACCGGGAAGGGATGCTCGGGCGTGACGATGCCCATCTCGTCGCACATGTTGACCAGGTACTCGTAGCGCGCCTTGCCGAAGATCTGCACGGGATCGCGGGTGGTGGTCCACAGCTCGTGATTACCCGGCACCCAAATCACCTTGGCGAAGCGCCGTCGCAGCAGGTCAAGGGCCCAGCGGATCTCGTCGGTGCGTTCGGCGACATCGCCGGCGACGATCAGCCAGTCGTCCGGCGACGACGGATGCAGCGATTCGGTGACCGGCTTGTTACCCAGGTGACCGGTGTGCAGGTCGGACACCGCCCACAGTGTCGGTTGCCCACCGTTGGTCGATTCCCGCCCAGATGTATGCCCAGCCACGAATAACCACCCTAACGACTTGACCCAAGGACGCCCCTTTCGCGGGCGCCCTTTCGGCCACCAGCGGGTGAGTTAGAACAAGTTCAGGTTTGCCTGTGACGTCGCGCGCGGTACTTGTACACTCCCCCGGAAAGGTCCGCTGCGGCGTCAGGGGGTGTCGTGTTCGCCAATGTTCGTCTGATGGGGGCGCTGGGTGCGCTGCTCACAGCGGCCATCGGTGGCACCGTGGGCCTGTTGACCGCCCCGCAGGACCTTTCCAGGCCGGGTGGCGGCGACCGGTCCGTCGAGCTGCGGTCGACCGCCCAGCCGATGGAAACCACAATGAAAAGCCCGATCGTGGCGACCACCGATCCGCGCCCGTTCGACGCCTGCGAGGACATCCCGTTCGACGTCATCCAGCGCCTCGGCTTGGGCTTCACACCGCCCGAACACGAGGACGGGCTGCGCTGTCACTTCGACGCCGGCAACTATCAGGTGGCCGTCGAGCCGATCATCTGGCGCACCTATGAGGCCTCGCTGCCCGCCGATGCCGTCGAGACGACGATCGCGGGCCACCGGGCCGCGCAGTACTGGGTGCTCAAGCCGACCTACCACAACAGCTACTGGTTCTACTCCTGCATGGTCGCGTTCAAGACCAGCTACGGCGTGCTGCAGCAGGCGCTGTACTACTCGACCGTCTACTCCAACCCCGAGGTCGACTGCATGCAGACCAACGTGCAGCGCGCCAACGACCTCGCGCCGTATTACAAGTTCTGATTTGCGCCGCGTCGCGTCGCGGCCGGCTGACCGGGTCCTAATGTGAGGACCGTGAGTACGACGTTGATCCGGCCCGCACAGCCGGCGCTGCACACCCTGCGACACCTGGGCGGCACGGCCGCCGCCCGGCTGCTCGGCCTGCCGCCGGAGACCACCGACTACACCGTGCAGCGCGTCCGCGTGCCGATGCGCGACGGGGTGCAGCTGGTGGCCGACCACTATGCGCCGGCGACCGCGTCACCCGCGGGCACCCTGCTGGTCCGCGGCCCGTACGGGCGCGGGTTCCCGTTCACGCTGATATTCGGCGCGCTGTACGCGGCGCGCGGCTACCACGTCGTGTTGCAAAGCGTGCGCGGGACGTTCGGCTCGGGCGGGGTCTTCGAGCCGATGGCCCACGAGGTCGCCGACGGTGCCGACACCGTCTCCTGGCTGCGTGAGCAGCCTTGGTTCACCGGCCGCTTCGCCTCCATCGGGATGTCGTATCTGGGCTTCACCCAGTGGGCCCTGCTGCAGGATCCCCCGCCGGAACTGGCCACCGCCGTCATCATGGTCGGTCCGCACGATTTCAACGAATCAACTTGGGGCACCGGCACATTCGCGATTAACGACTTTTTGGGCTGGAGCGACATGGTGGCGCACCAGGAGGACCCCGTGCGGGTGCGCGCCGCCCTGCGCCAGCTGCAGACCCGCCGCCGGGTGGCCCAGGCCGCGGCCGCGGTGCCGCTGGGTGACGCCGCGCGGCAGGTGCTCGGCACCGGCGCACCCTGGTTCGAATCCTGGGTCGAACACAGCGAACCGGACGACCCGTTCTGGGATGCCTTGCGCTGCACCGAGGCGCTGGACCGGGTGCAGGTGCCGGTGCTGTTGGTGGGCGGCTGGCAGGACATCTTCATCAGGCAGACGCTGCAGCAGTACGCGCATCTGCGCCGGCGCGGTGTCGACGTCGCGCTCACCGTCGGGCCCTGGACCCACACCCAGTTGCTCACCACCGGGTTCCCTACCTGCGCCCGGGAGGCACTGGATTGGTTGGACACGCACCTGGGCGGTGCGGCCACGTCGCACCGGCCCAGCCGGGTGCGCGTCTACGTCACCGGCGGGGGCGGTGGCTGGCGCAGCCTGCCCGACTGGCCACCCGCCACCACCGAACGCCCGCTGTACCTGCGGCCCGGTGGCTACCTGGGCGAGACCGCGCCAAGCCTGAAGGGGTTGGCGCCGGCCACATTTCGCTACGACCCGGCCAATCCGACACCGACCACCGGCGGCCCGCAGCTGTCCGGCAACGGCGGATACCGCGACGACAGCCGGTTGGCATCGCGCGACGACGTGCTGGCCTTTACCAGCGCGACGCTCACAGAGGACGTGTATGTCTACGGCTGCCCGGTCATCGAGCTCGCCCATGGCGCGGACAGCCCGCACGCCGACCTGTTCGTGCGGGTGAGCGAGGTCGACGCCAAGGGACGGTCGCGCAACGTCAGCGAGGCGTACCGCCGGCTGCGTCCCGCGGCAAAACCCAAGTCGGAGAAAATCGTTCGCCTCGACCTCGACGGCATGGCGCACCGCTTCCGGGCCGGCTCACGCATCCGCGTGCTGATCGCCGGGAGCTGGTCGCCGCGCTACGCGCACAACCTCGGTTCCGGCGAGCCGGTGTTGACCGGCCGGCAGCCCACGCCGGTCACCCACACCGTGCGCTTCGGGCGCTCCCGGCTGCTGTTGCCGGTCGGCCCGGCCGAGTTGTCAGCCAACGGCGTCGCGGACCCGGGCGGCGACCGCGGCTAGCGCCGCGTCGTCATGAACGGGGCCGCGCCCCGGCGGGGCCGGCACCGGCAGCTCCACCCAGCTTTTGCAGCCGCCGTACTCGGCGGTCCGCTCCAGGCGCACCGGCTCGGCCAGCGGGAGTACCGACACGACCAGCACCGCGAGTTTGTGCTTGGGACGAAAGTCCAGGCGGTCGGCGCGCACCGACTCGGCAGTCCAGATGTGCAGGTCCTCGATGGCGGGCAGGGCGTCCGGGCGCTCGACGGGCACGGCCGCAACGACTTTCGCGGCGGCCCGGATCACCAGCTCGTCGTCGGTGCTGTCGGCGGCCGCGGGCGCCAGCAGGTCTTGATGCTCGGGGCGCACCCGCTCGGCGTGGCTGTGCGCGACCGTCGGGAACAGCAGGAACTCGCGGGCGGCCAGTTCGAACCGTTTCTCCCCGATGCCGCCCTTGCGCAGCAGCACCCGCTGGCGACCGTCCAGCAGCGCGTGCACCGCGGCGCTCCACTCCTTGAGCGCGGGTGTCGTTGTGGTGACGGTCATTTCGCGCCCGCCATCCGCGCCATCACCTCGGGGCGGCGCAAGGGCGGGACGGTCTTGGGCGGCTGGCGCCGCGGCGGCAGCTGCCCCAGCAACCGCGTCGTCGTCTCGGTGACTTCGGCGACCGCCGCCTCGAATGCGTCGACATTCGCGGCCGAGGGGTGGGTGATGCCGCTGACCTTGCGGACATACTGGCGGGCGGCCGCCGCGATCTCTTCGGCGGTGGCGGCGGGTTGCAGTCCGCGCAGTTCGGTGATGTTTCGGCACATCTTTCCCACGATAAGCGCTGCTCGGCGGCGCCGCTCCCCGACGAATCGGCGGGCGGTAAGGCGCGCATCGCCGGTGCGGGCCGACTGGCTACGGTGAGGTCATGACCGACGAGATCCTGCTGATCGACACCGACGAGCGAGTGCGCACCCTGACCCTCAACCGACCGCAGTCGCGCAACGCGCTGTCCTCGGCGTTGCGGGACCGCTTCTTCGGGGCGCTGGCCGACGCCGAAACCGACGACGGCGTCGACGTCGTCATCGTCACCGGCGCCGACCCGGTGTTCTGCGCGGGGCTGGATCTCAAGGAGCTGGGCGGTTCCTCGGCGCTGCCGGACATCTCGCCGCGCTGGCCGGCGCTGACCAAGCCGGTGATCGGCGCGATCAACGGCGCCGCGGTGACCGGCGGGCTGGAGGTGGCGCTGTACTGCGACATCCTGATCGCCTCGGAGAACGCCCGGTTCGCCGACACGCACGCCCGGGTGGGGCTGCTGCCCACCTGGGGCCTGAGCGTGCGGTTGCCGCAGAAGGTGGGAATCGGGCTGGCCAGGCGGATGAGCATGACCGGGGACTATCTGTCCGCCGCCGACGCGCTGCGCGCCGGGCTGGTGACCGAGGTGGTGCCGCACGACCAGCTGTTGGGTGCCGCCCGGGCGGTGGCGGCGTCGATCGTCGGGAACAATCAGGACGCGGTGCGGGCGCTGCTGGCGTCGTATCACCGCATCGACGACGCGCAGACCAGCGCCGGGCTCTGGCAGGAGGCGACGGCGGCCCGGCAGTTCCGGACCAGCGGTGACGACATCGCCGCCAACCGGGAGGCCGTGCTGGCGCGCGGCCGCTCGCAGGTGCGCTGACGCCGCGATCTGGGCCGGTCCGTTCCCACCGGTCCCGCCCACGCCATACGATCAACTGATGTATCACGTCGTCGCTGTCACCGTGCGGGTGCTCGGTGGCCTGACGCTGGCGGCCGCGTCGGCGATCGCGGTGGCCGCGCCGCCCGCGGGCGCGCTGCCGCCGCCGGGGTTCCCGAATCTCGACGCCTTCACCCCGGTGCCCGCCGACGGCTACATCGGCGCCGGCGCGCCGGGAAGCTCGCCGCGGGTCAGTTTCTCCGCCGGCTCCGCCCTGGTCTGTGACTTCTACGGCGGCCCGCCGCCCGTGCCGCAACCGTCGCAGGACATCAAGTGCAAGGGCGACATGTCGGGGCTGGACGACGTTCCCTTCCCCGGCGGCCGCCCGCGACCCGGCGACTGCGTCGTCGGTTCGGTGGACTTCAAGGGACCCGGCTACCAGTTGAGCCGCATGTCCTACGCCGGATGCGACGGCAACCCTGCCCCGCTACCGGCCGGCGGCAAATCGCTGGGGGCGGGCCAGAAGTTGACCTATCTCAACGTCACCTGCGCGGTGGGGGCCGACGACCTGGTCGCCTGCCTGGACACCACCAGCGGCGACCACGGATTCGTCGTGCAGCGCTCGGGAAGCTGGGCGTTCTAGTCCGGGCGAGTCCGGGTTAATCCAGGGCCGTGCGCAGCGACGCCACCGCGTCGTCGATCGAGCCGGTGGTCGAATAGCCGGCCGCCAGCCGGTGCCCACCGCCGCCGAAGCCGGACGCCACCGCCGCCAGGTCGACGGCGGACTTGGCCCGCATGGACACCGACCACTGCTGCGGCGCGATCTCCTTGAACACCGCGGCCACCTCGGCCTGCTGCGTGGTCCGCACGATGTCGACGATGCTTTCGACTTCCTCCGGGCGTGAGGTCACCCAATCCTGGTTGCCGACAACGGCATACACCAGGCCCCGGCCGCCCGCGGCGTCCGGCAGCAGCTGGGCCGAGGCCAGCACCCGCGACAGCAGCGGCAGCCATCCGAACGGATGGCTGTCCAACAGGGTTCGGCTGATCGCGGCGTTGTCCACGCCACCGTCGACCAGCCGGGCCGCCAGCCGCAGGGCGCGCGCACTGGCCCAGCGGAACGATCCGGTGTCGGTCGTCAGGCCGGCGTAGATGCAGTGCGCGACGTCGGAATCGATGGGCTTGTCCCACGCGTCGAGGATGTCGGCGATCATCATCGTGGTCGAATCGGCTTGGACGTCAACGAAATTGGCGGTACCGAACACATCGTTGGAAGCGTGATGGTCGATGACCAGCACCTCGTCGCCCTCGAGGGCCAAGTCGCTCAAGGCGCCCAGCCGCTTGACGCTCGGAACGTCAACGGTGACAACCAGATCGACGTCGCGGCGCATCGCATCGGGATCGACCAGCAGTCGGCAGCCGGGCAGCGACGCCAGCGACTCGGGCAGCCCGGCCGGCTCGGCGAAACTGACCTCGACCCGCTTGCCGCACTTGTCCAGCACCAGCCCCAGCGCCAGGCCGGCGCCGATGGTGTCGGCGTCGGGATGCACGTGTGCGATCACCGCGACGGTGTCGGCGTCCGACAGCAACTCGACCGCACCCGCGGCGTCGACGCGCACCCCCACCCGGGCGTCGCCCAGCTCAGTATTGGTGTTGGTCGTCGTCACCGATGCTCCCGTCGAGGCCGGGCTCCCCACCCGATCCGCTATCCCGGTATGGATCGGCCTCCCCAGCCGGCTTGGCGCCCGAACGAACCCGCGCCAGATCAGCGTCCGCGGCCCGGGCGCGCGCCAGCAATTCCTCCATCCGCGCCACGTTGTCCGACGTGGTGTCGCGGGTGAAGGTGAGGGTGGGCGTGAACCGCACGCCGGTGCCGGCCCCGACCTTGGTGCGCAGCGCACCCTTGGCACGTTCCAGGGCCGCCGCGGCGGCCGCGTAGTCCGGCTCGTCGTCCAGCGTGCGTCCCATCACCGTGTAGAAGACCGTCGCGTCGTGCAGGTCGGCGGTCACCTTCGCGTCGACGATGGTGACCCCCTCGAGCCCGGGATCCTTGATCTCGAACTCGATCGCCGAGGCGACGATGGTGTTGATTCGCTTGGCCAACCGGCGCGCCCTGGCTGGATCAGGCATTCGGGTTCACCACCTTCTCGTCGTCACTTCGTTCTGCATCGTCGTTCTGCGTCGTCGTTGCGTCGTCGGCGGTGGGGTCAGGTGCGTTCCTTCTGGACCAACTCGTAGGACTCGATGATGTCGCCTTCTTTGAGGTCGTTGTACCCCAGCGTCATACCGCACTCGAAGCCCTCGCGGACCTCGGTGACGTCGTCCTTCTCCCGCCGCAGCGAGGTGATCGAAAGGTTGTCGGTGACCACGATGTTGTCCCGCAGCAACCGCGCCTTGGCGTTGCGGCGCACGATGCCGCTGCTGATCATGCAGCCGGCGATGATGCCGACCTTGGACGACCGGAAGATCGCCCGGATCTCGGCGCGGCCCAGCGTGTTCTCCTCGTAGATCGGCTTGAGCATGCCGCGCAGGGCCTTCTCGATCTCGTCGATCGCCTGGTAGATCACCGAGTAGTAGCGGATCTCCACACCCTCGCGGTTGGCCAGCTCGGTGGCCTTGCCCTCGGCGCGCACGTTGAAGCCGATGATCACCGCATCCGAGGCCGACGCCAGGTTGACGTTGGTTTCGGTGATGCCACCGACACCACGGTCGATGACGCGCAGCGCCACCTCGTCGTCGATCTCGATGCCCATCAGGGCCTCTTCCAGCGCCTCGACGGTACCGGCGTTGTCGCCCTTGAGGATCAGGTTCAGCTGGCTGGTTTCCTTCAGCGCCGAGTCCAGGTCCTCCAGGCTGATCCGCTTGCGGGAACGCGCCGCCAGCGCGTTGCGCTTGCGGGCGCTGCGCTTGTCGGCGATCTGGCGGGCGATGCGGTCCTCGTCGACGACCAGCAGGTTGTCCCCTGCGCCGGGCACCGAGGTGAACCCGATGACCTGCACCGGCCGCGACGGCAGCGCCTCTTCGACGTCGTCACCGTGCTCGTCGACCATGCGGCGGACGCGGCCGTAGGCGTCGCCGGCGACCACCGAGTCGCCGACCCGCAGCGTGCCGCGCTGCACCAGCACCGTGGCGACCGGCCCGCGACCGCGGTCCAGGTGCGCCTCGATCGCCACACCCTGGGCCTCCATGTCGGGGTTGGCCCGCAGGTCCAGGGCGGCGTCGGCGGTCAGCAGCACCGCCTCGAGCAGCGCCTCGATGTTGGTGCCCTGCTTGGCGGAGATGTCGACGAACATGGTGTCGCCACCGAAATCCTCTGCCACCAAACCGTATTCGGTGAGCTGGCCGCGGATCTTGGCCGGGTCGGCGCCCTCGACGTCAATCTTGTTGACCGCCACCACGATCGGCACGTCGGCCGCCTGGGCGTGGTTGATGGCCTCCACCGTCTGCGGCATGACGCCGTCGTCGGCCGCCACCACCAGGATCGCGATGTCGGTGGCCTTGGCGCCGCGGGCACGCATGGCGGTGAACGCCTCGTGACCCGGGGTGTCGATGAAGGTGATCGGCCGCTCGACACCGTCGTGCTCCACGGTCACCTGGTAGGCACCGATGTGCTGGGTGATACCGCCGGCCTCGGCCTCGCGGACGCTGGCGTTGCGGATGGTGTCCAGCAGGCGGGTCTTACCGTGGTCGACGTGACCCATGACGGTCACCACCGGCGGCCGGGTCTGCAGGTCTTCCTCGCCGCCCTCGTCCTCGCCATAACTCAGGTCGAACGACTCCAGCAGTTCGCGGTCCTCGTCCTCGGGGCTGACGACCTGCACGACATAGTTCATCTCGCTGCCCAGCAACTCGAGCGTCTCGTCGCCGACCGACTGGGTGGCCGTGACCATCTCGCCGAGGTTGAACAGCGCCTGCACCAGCGAGGCCGGGTTGGCGTTGATCTTGTCGGCGAAGTCGGAGAGCGACGCGCCGCGCGCCAGCCGGATCGTCTCGCCGTTGCCGTGCGGCAACCGCACGCCACCGACGACGGGCGCCTGCATGTTCTCGTATTCGGCGCGTTTCGCCCGCTTCGACTTGCGGCCGCGTCGCGGCGCACCGCCGGGGCGACCGAACGCACCCGCGGCACCGCCGCGCTGGCCCGGACGGCCACCGCCGCCACCGCCTCCGGGACAGCCCAAACCACCCGCGCCCGGGCAGGCCGCCGGCCAGGCGCCGCGCCCCGGCGCGACGCCGGGCCCGCGTCCGGGCCCGATGCCCAAGCCCCGCGCCCCGCGCGTCGGCAACAACCCCTTCTCGTCGGCGCAACCCGTCGACCGGCCCATCCCGCGCCCGCAGGCGCCGCGTCCCGGGGCGCCCCGCCCCGGCGCGCCCCGGCCCGGCGGCGCATCGCCGGGCAACATGCCGCCCCGGCCCGCCGGTGCCGGCGTACCGGGCCGCCCCGCCCGTAACCGCGGTCCAGGTGCGCCTCGATCGCCACACCCTGGGCCTCCATGTCGGGGTTGGCCCGCAGGTCC
>NZ_LZKY01000218.1:0-24911 GCF_001673055.1 Mycobacterium sp. 1245801.1 | reverse complement strand
GTCCAGGCTGGTCATCGTGCCGTCCAGGTGATCCAGGCCGGCTTCCAGGCGTTCCACCGTGGCGTTGAGGGCCGACAGGGAACTGCTCAGCTCCTTCATGGTGATGCTCAACCCGTCGAGGACGTCTTCGACCTGCTCCACGGTCTTGTCGGCGTTCAACGCGGCCTGGGTGAGCGTCTTGATCCGGCTTCGCTCTTGCCCCCCGCGCGCGGTTCTGTCTGCCATGACCGTCATTATTACCCCTGCGCCGAGCCGGTGTGGCAGGCGTCACCATTCCCATTTTGATAGGGTTCCTATCTAATTTCCCTGTCGAAATCTCTGCCCGCGTCTGGCGTGAAGGAGGATGGCGTTGACGAAAACCCGCGGGGGGCCTGGCTTTCTGCGTCAGCCGAGATCGGTGTGGGCCGTTGCCTTCGCGTGTGTGATCTCGTTCATGGGCATCGGTCTGGTGGATCCGATCTTGCCGACGATGGCGAGCCGGCTGCACGCGACACCCGAGCAGATTTCGCTGTTGTTCACCAGCTACCTGCTGGTCACCGCGGTGGCGATGCTGATCACCGGCTGGGTGTCCTCCAGGATCGGCGCCAAGCTGACGCTTGTCGTCGGACTGGTCATCATCGTGGTGTTCAGTGCCCTTGCCGGAGCCGCCGGTGGAGTGAACGGAATCATAGGTTTTCGGGCCGGGTGGGGTCTGGGCAACGCGCTGTTCATTGCCACCTCGCTGGCGGTCATCGTGGGGGCGGCCAGCGGTGGCTTCGCGGGCGCGATCGTGCTCTATGAGGCCGCGCTGGGTGTCGGCATCGCGATGGGGCCGATGGTGGGCGCCGCACTTGGCGGGATCAGTTGGCGTGGGCCGTTTTTCGGGGTAGCCGCGCTCATGGGAGTCGCCCTCATCTGCGTGCTCACGTTGGTTGCGCCGGCTCCACTGCCGGCCGAGCGGGCGCGGATCGCGGACCCGATCAACGCGCTACGCAATCGCGGTCTTTCGACCATCGCGGTCGCCGCCCTGCTGTACAACTCGGGCTTCTTCATCGTCATGAGCTATTCGCCGTATCCAATGAAGATCGGCATACACGAACTGGGCTTGGTGTTTTTCGGCTGGGGCCTGCTCGTCGCGGTGTTCGCGGTCTTCTGCGCGCCGTGGGCGCAGCGACGCTTCGGTACCGCCCGCTCGCTCTACCTGACGCTGTTCTTGATGTCGCTGGACTTGGTGGCGATTGGAGTGTGGATCGCCCGCCCGCCCGTGGTGATCGCTTGCGTGATAGCCAGCGGCGCCTTCATCGGAATGAACAACACGCTGGTCACCAGCACGGTCATGCAGGTATCGCCGGTGCCGCGGCCCACGGCCTCCGCGGCGTACAGCTTCGTGCGGTTCATCGGCGCCGGCCTCGCGCCGTGGCTCGGTGGAATCGTGGCCGCTCACTACGGTCAGGCGGCGCTGTTCTACCTTGCGGGAGGCGCGGTGTTCCTCGGCCTGCCGGTGCTCGCCACCGCGCACGGCCTGGTGGCCAGGGCCCACGTGCCCTCCGCACACGAAAACGACGAGGCCGCTGAGGAAATCGTCGAGTCGGCCGAGGGCAATGTGCTATACGGCCATCTGCGTGGCGTCGACGCCGCGCCGCTTGCCGACGCCGAACTCACGCTGGTCGACGACGCCGGTCGCCAGGTCGCGCACGGACGGTCAAGCGCCGACGGCTACTACCACCTCGTCGGCCCGGCCGCCGGCAGCCATACCCTCGTTGTCGCGAGTAACGGTGACACACAAGACTTTCCGGTGCAGCTGAGCCGAGCGTCGACAGAACTGTCGCTGCGGCTGGACGGATGCCCCGTCTCTTAGCGACCGGCCCAGCTCACGCCTGGTGTCGCGTGACTGCGGACGTGTCCGACGGCAGCTTCGCCGCGGCGTCCTCGTCGAGCAGCCACAGCGTGGTGTCCAGCCCGACCGCCCCGGCGGCCGGCACCGAAACCGGTGCCGCGCCGCCGATGGCGGCGGCCACCGCGTCGGCCTTGCCGCCGCCGGACACCAGCAGCCAGACTTCGCGAGAACGCGCAATGGCGGGCAGCGTCAACGTGATTCGTTGCGGCGGCGGCTTGGGCGAGTCGTCGACCGACACCACCATCCGGGTGGTTTCGAGCACGGCCGGGGTGTCGGGGAACAGGGAGTTGATGTGGCCTTCGGGTCCCATGCCCAGCAGGTGCACGTCGAAGTTCGGAACCGGCTCGCCGGGTTCGGCGTTGGCGGCCAGCAACTGCTCGTAGGCCAGCGCCGCCGCGGCCAGATCGCTGCCGAATTCCCCGTCGCTGGCCGGCATCGGGTGCACCTGGCTCGACGGGATGTCGACCTGGGAGAGCAGCGCCGCCCGCGCCTGCTTGTCGTTGCGCTCGTCGTCGTCCTCGGGGACGTAGCGTTCGTCGCCCCAGAACAGATGCACCTTTGACCAGTCGATCTCGCGTCCGGCCAGCGACTGCAGCAGCCCGATGCCGTTGCCGCCGCCGGTGAGCACGATGAGCGCCCGGCCGCGGGCCGCAACGGCGTTCGCGATGGTGTCGGTCAGCCGCGCGGCGGCGGCCTCGACCATCGTCTTGCTATCCGGGAAAATCTCGATGCTGGTGCTCACACGTATTGCACTTTCTCGATCCCTTCGAGCGCTGATTGGTAAACCTCGTCGGCGTCCAGCCGCCGCAGGTCTTCGGCGAGGCACTCGCCGGTTTCCCTGCGCGCCAAGGGGAGTAGGGCGTCCGGTCGCGACGTCCGGCTCAACGTGGCCGTCCTTCCTTCCTGCGGCCGGCTCAAGACGATGGTTTCGCTCTTGCGCTCCAGTTCGATCTTGAGTTCGCCGACCGCCCGGCGCACCGGGCCGTCGATCCGGCTGGCCAGCCATCCGGCCAGCACGTCCAGGGCGGGCTCGGTCGCCAGACCGGACACCAGCGCCGACTCGATCGGTTCGTGCGGCGCCAGGTCGACCGCCGAGGTGAGCAGCGCACGCCAGTAGGTGATCCGCGCCCAGGCCAGGTCGGTGTCACCCGCGGTGTATCCGGGCAGCCGGCTCTTGATGGCCGCCAACGGGTCCACCCCGTTGGTCGCGTCGGTGATGCGACGAATCGCCAACCGCCCCAACGGGTCTTGCGCGGGTACCGTCGGCGCGACGTCGGGCCACCACACCACCACCGGGATGTCGGGCAGCAGGAACGGCGTGACCACGCTGGCGGCGTGGCCGGACAGCGCACCGGACAGCCGCAACACCACGACTTCGCTGGCGCCGGTGTCCCCGCCGGCGCGCAGCTGGGCGTCCAGGCGCGGCTTGTCCGCATACGGATTGCCCCGCATCGTCACGATGATCCGGCTGGGGTGCTCATGGCTGGCGTCGTTGGCCGCCTGCAGCGACTCTTCGAGGATATCCTCGCTGTCCGGCGCGATGATCAGCGTCAGCACCCGGCCCATCGCCACGGCCCCGACCCTTTCCCGCAGTTCGTCGAGCCTCTTGTTGACCGCCGTGGTGGTGGTGTCTTCCATATCAATGATCACGGGCGCCGCCATTCCCGGCCGGTGCGCCGCAGCATCTCGAACGCCGAGTCCGGACCCCAGGTGCCCGACTCGTACGGTTCGGGCTTACCGTCCGCCGCCCAATTGTTGAGCACGGGATCGAGTATGTCCCAAGCCAATTCGACCTCTTCGTTCACCGGAAACAGGGACGGCTCGCCGAGCAGCACATCGAGGATCAACTGTTCATAGGCCTCCGGCGACTCCTCGGCGAACGCCGAACCGTAGGAGAAGTCCATGTTGACGTCGCGGACCTCCATCGCGGTGCCCGGCACCTTGGAGCCGAACCGCAGCGTGACGCCCTCGTCGGGCTGTACCCGGATCACCATGGCGTTGGTGCCCAGCTCGTCGGTCATGGTGGCATCGAACGGCAGGTGGGGCGCCCGCTTGAAGACCAGGGCGATCTCGGTCACCCTGCGGCCCAGGCGTTTTCCGGTACGCAGGTAGAAGGGCACCCCCGCCCAGCGGCGGGTGTCCACCTCGAGCGTGATGGCGGCGAACGTCTCGGTGGTCGAGTCCTTGGCAAAGCCTTCCTCGTCGAGCAGCCCGACCACCTTCTCGCCGCCCTGCCAACCGGCGGCGTACTGACCGCGGCTGGTCGTCTCATCGAGGGGCTCGGCGAGGTGGGTGGCCGAGAGCACCTTGATCTTCTCGGCCTGCAGCGCCGAGGGGCTGAAGCTGACCGGCTCCTCCATCGCGGTCAGCGCCAGCAGCTGCATCAGGTGGTTCTGAATGACGTCGCGCGCGGCGCCGATGCCATCGTAGTAGCCGGCCCGGCCGCCCAGTCCGATGTCCTCGGCCATGGTGATCTGCACGTGGTCGACGTAGTGCGCGTTCCAGATCGGGTCGAACAACTGATTGGCGAACCGCAGCGCCAGGATGTTGCGGACCGTCTCCTTGCCCAGGTAGTGGTCGATCCGGAACACCGACTCCTCCGGGAACACACTGTTGACGGTTTTGTTCAGGGCCTGGGCACTCTCCAGATCGTGGCCGAACGGTTTCTCGATGACCACCCGGCTCCACCGCTCGCCCTGCGGGCGCGCCAGGCCGGACTTGTGTAGTTGTTCACACACCATCGGGAAGGAATTCGGCGGGATGGCCAGATAGAAGGCGTGGTTGCCGCCCGTGCCGCGCTCGGCGTCCAGCTTGTCCAGGGTCTCGGCCAGCCGGCCGAACGCCTCGTCGTCGTCGAAAGCGCCCGGGACAAAACGGAATCCCTCGGCCAGCCGGTCCCAGTTCTCCTGGCGGAACGGCGTGCGGCAGTGTTCCTTGACGGCCTCGTGCACCACCTTGCCGAAATCCTGGGTGCTCCAATCCCGGCGGGCGAAGCCCACCAGCGAGAAGCTGGGCGGCAGCAGACCGCGATTGGCCAGGTCGTAGATGGCCGGCATGACCTTCTTGCGCGCCAGGTCGCCGGTGACGCCGAAGATCACCATCCCGCACGGCCCAGCGATCCGCGGGAGCCGCTTGTCGCGCTTGTCCCGTAACGGGTTATGCCATTGTTGCGCGGTGCGGGCTGGGCTCATTTGGAGGCGGAACCCAGCTGCTTCTGAGTTTCTTCCAGCAGCTCGGTCCAGGAATCCACGAACTTCTCCACGCCCTCGTTCTCGAGCACCTTGAAGACGTCGGTCAGATCGATGCCGATCTGGTCCAGCTTGTCGAACACCGCCTGGGCGTCCCCGGCGGTGCCGGTGACGGTGTCGCCCTTGATCTCACCGTGGTCGGCGACGGCGTCAATCGTCTTCTCCGGCATAGTGTTCACCGTGTTCGGTGCCACCAGTTCGGTGACGTAGAGGGTGTCGGAGTAGTCGGGGTTCTTCACACCGGTGGACGCCCACAGCGGACGCTGCACCCGGGCGCCGTCGGCCTTGAGCGACTCGAAGCGATCGCCGCCCTCGAACACCTCCTGGTAGGCCGCGTAGGCCAGGCGCGCGTTGGCCACCCCGGCCTTGCCCAGCAGCGCCTTGGCGTCGTCGGACCCGATCTTCTCCAGCCGCTTGTCCACCTCGGTGTCCACCCGGGACACGAAAAACGATGCGACGGAATGGATCTTGGAGATGTCGTGGCCCGCCTCGCGGGCCTTCTCCAGGCCGGCCAGGTAGGCGTCCATCACCTGGCGGTGCCGCTCGACGGAGAAGATCAACGTGACGTTGACCGAAATGCCTTCCGCGAGAACGGCGGTGATCGCCGGAATGCCGGCCTTGGTCGCCGGAATCTTGATGAACAGGTTGGGCCGGTCGACGATCTTCCACAACTCGACGGCCTGGGCGACGGTCTTGTCGGTCTCGGCGGCCAGCCGAGGGTCGACCTCGATGGACACCCGTCCGTCGACGCCGTCGGAAGCCTCCCACTCCCGCTTGAGCACGTCGCACGCATTGCGCACGTCGTCGGTGGTGACGGTGCGGATGGTCGCGTCCACATCGGCGCCACGCTCGGCCAACTCGGCGATCTGGCCTTCGTACGCATCGCCCTCGGCGAGCGCCTTCTGGAAGATCGACGGGTTGGTGGTTACGCCGACAACGCTTTTCGTGTCGATCAGCTCCTGCAGGTTGCCCGACTGCAGCCGCTGTCGGGACAAGTCATCCAGCCAGACGGATACACCCGCGGCGGACAGCGCCGCGAGGTTGGGGTTCTGAGTCATTTGAAAGGCCCTTTCTCAGTTGTCCACTACCTGTTCCGCGGCGGCCGCGACGGCTTCTGCGGTGAAACCGAATTCCCGGAACAACGTTTTGTAATCGGCGGACTCGCCATAGTGTTCGATCGAGACGATCCTGCCGGTGTCGCCGACGAGCTTGTGCCAGGACTGGGCCACCCCGGCCTCGACGGCCACCCGCGCCGATACGGTCGGCGGCAGCACGCTGTCGCGGTAGTCCTCCGGCTGGGACTCGAACCACTCGACGCACGGCATGGAGACCACCCGCGCCACAATGTCCTTGTCCGCCAACAACTTCTGCGCATCAACGGCGAGCTGGACCTCCGAGCCGGTCGCGATCAGCACCACGTCTGGCTCTTGGCCGGGCTCCTCGCCGTCCGAGCCCAGAACGTAGCCGCCCCGGGCGACGCCCTCGGCGCTGGTGCCCTCCAGCACCGGCACATTCTGGCGCGTCAGCATCAGCCCGACGGGGCCGCTGCCGTTGCCGCGGGCCAGGACCGTGCGCCAGGCGTAGGCCGTCTCGTTGGCGTCGGCGGGGCGCACCACCGAGAGGTTCGGGATGGCGCGCAGCGCCGCGAGGTGCTCGATCGGCTGATGGGTCGGGCCGTCCTCGCCAAGGCCGATCGAGTCGTGGGTCCACACGTAGATCGTGTCGATGTCCATCAACGAGGCCAGCCGCACCGCGGGCCGCATGTAGTCGGAGAACTGCAGGAAGGTGCCGCCGTAGGCGCGGGTGGGTCCATGCAGGACGATGCCGGACAGGATGGCGCCCATCGCGTGCTCGCGCACACCGAAGTGCAACGTCCGGCCGTACCAGTGCGCCGTGTAGTCCTTGGTCGAAATGGACGGCGGCCCAAAGGAATCGGCGCCCTTGATGGTGGTGTTGTTGCTACCCGCCAGGTCGGCCGAACCACCCCACAGCTCCGGCAGCTTCGGCCCGAGCGCGTTGAGAACTTCGTTGGAGGCCTTGCGGGTGGCGATCGGGTCGGAGCCAGGTTCCCAGCGCGGCAGGTCGGCGTCCCAGCCGTCGGGCAGCTCCTCGGCGGTCAACCGGTCCAGCAGCGCCTTGCGTTCGGGTTGTGCCTGCGCCCAGGCGTCGAAATCGGCCTGCCACTTCTCGTGGGCTTCCTTGCCGCGGTCCACCAGCTTGCGGGTGTGGGCGAGCACCTCGTCGCGCACCTCGAACTTCTTGTCGGGGTCGAAGCCGAGGATCTCCTTGACGGCGGCGACTTCCTCGTCGCCCAGTGCCGCGCCGTGCGCCTTGCCGGTGTTCATCAGCTTGGGCGCGGGGTAGCCGATGATGGTGCGCAGCGAGATGAACGACGGCCGGTCGGTGGCCGCCTTCGCGTTGGCGATGGCCTCCTCGATCGCGACGACGTTTTCGCCGCCCTCGATCTCCTGCACGTGCCAGCCGTAGGCGCGGTACCGCGCGGCGGTGTCCTCGCACAGGGCGATGTTGGTGTCGTCCTCGATGGAGATCTCGTTGTGGTCGTAGAAGACGATCAGGTTGCCCAGCTGCTGGACGGCCGCCAGCGACGAGGCCTCCGAGGTGACGCCCTCTTCGATGTCGCCGTCGGAGGCGATCACGTAAATGAAGTGGTCGAACGGGCTGGTGCCCGGGGCGGCGTCCGGATCGAACAGCCCGCGCTCATAGCGCGCGGCCATCGCCATGCCCACCGCCGAGGCCAGGCCCTGGCCCAGTGGTCCGGTGGTGATCTCCACGCCCTTGGTGTGCCGGAATTCCGGATGCCCGGGGGTCTTCGACCCCCAGGTGCGCAGCGATTCGATGTCGGACAGCTCCAGCCCAAAACCGCCCAGGTACAGCTGCAGGTACAGCGTCAGGCTGCTGTGCCCGCAGGACAGGACGAACCGGTCGCGGCCCAGCCAGTAGGTGTCGCTGGGATCGTGGACCATCGCCCGCTGAAACAGGGTGTATGCCAGCGGCGCCAGGCTCATCGCCGTCCCGGGATGGCCGTTGCCGACCTTTTGCACCGCGTCGGCGGCCAGCACCCGGATGGTGTCGACGGCGGCCGAGTCGAGCTCGGACCAGTCGTCGGGAAGGTGCGGTTGGGTCAGCGTGGAGATCTCTTCGAGTGTCGTCACAGACTCAGTCCTTGGGTCATCGAGCTGATCAATCCCACCCTAGTGCGGGAGGGCCGGCTCTTGCAGCGCAGGATTTCGGGTACCCACCGCCGGCAGGTGTGAAAATTACGCGCCCGTCGAAAGTGCCTGACATTCAGTTCGCGAATCTGGGAAAAGTCTGCGGGAACCGACCCGCGGGCGGGCCATCGCCACACCGCGGTCTACCATCGTGTGTAGTAGATGCTGCGCGCCGCTGTGACCCCAAGGAGTAATTGCGTGAGCGTTCGCGGGCGCGTCGCGCCGAGCCGATTGCCAAGCCGGATACACGGCACGGTGCTGGCTTATCTGGCGCTGACCAAGCCGCGGGTCATCGAACTGCTGCTCGTCACCGCGATCCCGGCCATGCTGCTGGCCCAGCGCGGCACGGTGAACCCGCTGCTGATCGTCAACACGCTGATCGGCGGGATGCTGGCCGCCGGGGGTGCCAACACGCTGAACTGCGTGGCCGACGCCGACATCGACAAGGTGATGAAGCGCACGGCCCGCCGGCCGCTCGCGCGCGCCGCGGTGCCCACGCGCAACGCGCTGGTGCTCGGCCTGGTGCTGACGGTGGCGTCGTTCTTTTGGCTGTGGTGGACCAGCAACCTGTTGTCCGGGCTGCTGGCCCTGGCCACGATCGCGTTCTACGTGTTCGTCTACACCCTGCTGCTCAAGCGCCGCACCTCGCAGAACGTGGTGTGGGGCGGCGCCGCCGGCTGCATGCCGGTGATGATCGGCTGGTCGGCCGTCACGGGCACCATCGGCTGGCCCGCGCTGGTGATGTTCGCGATCATCTTCTTCTGGACGCCGCCGCACACCTGGGCGCTGGCGATGCGCTATAAGGACGACTACAAGGCGGCGGGCGTGCCGATGCTGCCGGCCGTGGCGACCGAGCGTCAGGTGACCAAGCAGATCCTGATCTACACCTGGCTGACGGTGCTGGCCACGCTGGCGCTGGCACTGGCGACCGGCTGGCTGTACGCCGCGGTCGCCCTGGTGGCCGGGGTGTGGTTCCTGGCGATGGCCCACCAGCTCTACGCCGGGGTCCGCGCCGGCGAGCCGGTCCGGCCGCTGCGGTTGTTCCTGCAGTCGAACAACTACTTGGCGGTGGTGTTCTGCGCGCTCGCCATCGACTCGGCCATCGGGCTGCCGCACCTGTTCTGAGCCGGTCGTCGACTCGCGTCGCCTCGGCGCCGTGACCGCATCACCCGGCGAATTCGAGAACTGATTTCTTATCTGGGATCGGTAGCCGGCCCACGGGATCACACTTCAGGCATGGCAACTAACCGCATCGTCAGGACGTTGGTCGCCGGAACGCTGCTTTCGGCCGGCCTGTCCTTCTGCGACATGGGCATCACCACGGGTATCGCCGAAGCCCAGCCCGGGCCGATGCCGCTGGACGCGTGGCCCGGCTGTCCCAACGACCACCCCCAGGGGCCGTGCCGCTGGTGCCCCGGGCAACCGTTGCCGCCGACCGGCAACCATGTCACCAACCCCGTCGTCTGGGACAACAACGTCTGCCACACCTACTATTACGTCTGGTTCGGACAGGGCAATGTCGCCCAAAACATCTGGGACGGCGACAACCCGCCGGCACCGCCACCACCACCGCCGCCGGGCCTCATCAATAGAGACAATTGCCAGCAGCTTCTGGGAATCTTCTGCCCGCACGCGTAGCGGCTCGAATCATCTAGGGCAGCAGCACGATCGAGCCCACCGTCTTGCGGCCCTGCAGGTCCTGGTGGGCGCGCGCCGCTTCGGCCAGCGGATAGCGCCCGCCGACCTCGACGGTGATGTCGCCGCCGGCGATCGCGGCGAACAATTCCTCTGCCCGCCAACTGAATTCCTGGCCGGTGCGCACGAAGTGCGCCAGCGACGGCCGGGTCAACGACACCGAGCCGGCGGCGTTGAGGCGCTGCGGGTCGAACGGGGGAACGGGTCCGCTGGCCGCGCCGAACAACGCCAGCGTGCCCCGGACGGCCAGGCTGGCGAGGCTCGCGTCGAAGGTGCTCGCGCCCACGCCGTCGTACACCGCGGCCACCCCGGCGCCGTCGGTCAGCGAGCGGATCCGCTCGCCGAACGCCGCTGCGTCCTCGGGATAGGGGAGCACCTCGTCGGCGCCCGCCCGCCGGGACAGCCGCTCCTTCTCCGGCGTCGAGACCGTGGTGATCACCCGCGCCCCGAGCAGGTTGGCCCACTGCGTCAGGATCAGGCCGACGCCGCCCGCGCCGGCGTGCACCAGTACCGTGTCGCCCGCCTGCACCGGATACACCGACTTGAGCAGGTAGTGCGCGGTCAGGCCCTTCAGCAGGGCCGAGGCCGCCACGTCGGCGGTCACGCCGTCGGGCACCTCGGCGGTCAAATGCGCTGGGGCCGTGGCATATTCGGCATACCCACCGGACGCCGCGGCGCTGACCACGCGGTCGCCGACGCGCAACCCGTCGACGCCGTCGCCGAGGGCTTCGATGGTTCCGGCCAGCTCCGAGCCGAGGACGAACGGCAACTCGCGCGGGTACTGCCCGGAGCGGAAATAGGTGTCGATGTAGTTGACGCCGATGGCCTCGGCCTTGATCAGCACCTCGCCGGGCCCGGGGGCCGGCTGGGGCGTATCGACGTAGCGCAGCACCTCGGGGCCGCCGGTCTCGCTGACTTCGATTGCGTGCATCCGCTTATCATGCCCGGGCATGAAGCTCGCTCGCCCGGACGTCTTCCATCCCCGCATCGTGCTGGCGGGGTCCGGTGACGGCGCGGCCGGCGACGCCGGTCTGGTGGCGGCGCTGCGGCGACGCGGTCTGCACGCGCGCTGGCTGCCTTGGGACGACCCGGAAACCGCCAGCGCAGATCTGGTGATATTGCGCGCCGGCGCGGACGCCCGGGATCGACGCGACGAATTCCTGGCGTGGACCCGACGAGTCCGCCACCTGCTCAACCCGCCCGGCGCCATCGCTTGGAACCTCGATGAGCGGTATCTGCGCGACCTCGAGGACGACGGCGTGCCGACGCAGCGCGACCGGCCCGTCGCGCGGGCGTCGTTGATCTTCGTGGGCGGCGAACGGTCGCACGCCTGGCCGGTGGAGCCGGAGTTCGAATCGTGGGATCTGGGCCACGCCGCGCTGACGTCGGCCGCGCGGCGCGCCGGGATGAGCACCGGGGAGCTGCTCTATGCGCGCGTGGACCTTGCCGGCGACCGGGTGGCGGCGCTGGATCTGGTCGCGCCGTCGCTGGGGTGGCGTCGGCTGGCCCCCGCGGGCCGCGAGATCGCCCAGCGTCAGTTCGCCGTCGCGGTGCAGTCAGCCTGCGAGCGGCTCGGGCTGGGCCCGCTCTCGCATGGCCGCCCATAGCGCAGCGGTGGCCGCGGTGCAGGCCGCGGCCCCGGCCACGTGCAGGGCGACCAGCACGGCGGGGACTCCGGTGTAGTACTGCGCGGTGCCGACGGCGGCCTGGGCGAACACCAGCGCGAGCAGCACGGCGAGCCGCACCAGCACGGGCCGGGCGGCGCGCACGGCCAGCAGCCCGAAGCCCAGCCCCACCAACAGGGCCAGGTAGGCGATCAGCAGCGACGAGTGCAGGTGCACCAGGGTGTCGACCTCGACTTTGAGCCGCGGCACCGTGCGGGTGGGGCTGCGATCACCGGCGTGCGGGCCAGCGGCCGTCACCAGCGTGCCGGTGACCAGCACGGCGGCCAGGTTCAAGCCGGACAGCGCGGTCAGCGCGCGCAGCGGCCGGACGACCCGCTCGCGCACCACTGCGTCGTCCGGTTCGCCGACTTTCACGTAGAGCAGCACCGACAGCCACACCATCGTCATCGACGTCAGCAGGTGGACGGCCACCGTCCACCACAGCAGCCCGGTGCGCACGGTGATGCCGCCGATCACCGCCTGCACGACGGTGGACACCGGCATCAGCCAGGCATAGACGAGGACCTCGCGGCGCCGTCGCGCCCGGGTGACGGCCAGCACCGCCAGCGCCGCCGTGATGACGACGGCGAAGGTGACCATCCGATTGCCGAACTCGACGGCCTGGTGGATGCGTGGCACCTCGGCGTGGGCCACCGGCACGAAGCTGCCCGGAAAGCACTGCGGCCAGGTGGGGCAGCCCAGGCCCGACGCGGTGACGCGCACGATCGCGCCGGTGATGGCGATGCCGCCCTGGGTGAGGATGACGGCCGCGGCGATCAGGCGCTGCACGCCCAGGCTGGGGTTGGGCAGCAGGTCCACCGCGCGCAACAGCATCCGTCCAACCACGGCCCGATCCTAAGCCACCGAAAACTACGAGCTGTAGTACGGAGGGGTCCATCGAGACTTAAACCACGTACACCGGTATCGGCGTGTCGTGTGCGTGGTTTAAGTGTCGCGAGCCCGACCCGAACGTCAGACGAAGAGCCCGATGCGACCGTCAGGTGAAGCGGAACCAGCGCAGCGCGCTCAGCGCGCCCACCGCGCCCCACGCGGCCAGGACGATCACCCCGAACCAGTCCACCGACATGGTCATCGCCTGCGACAGCGCCTCGGTGAGCGCGCCCGACGGGGTCAGCCGGGCCGCCAACTTGACCGCGGTCGGGGTGATGCCGGTTTCGACGGTCAGCGCGCCGAGGCCGGCGAACACGAACCACATCAGGTTGGCAACCGCGAGCACGATCTCGGCCCGCAGCGTCCCGCCGAGCAGCAGCCCCAGGGCCGCGAACACCACGGTGCCCAGTGCGATCACCGCCGCGCCCAGCGCCAACGCCGCCGGTTCCGGTCGCCAGCCGAGCGCAAAACCGATGGCGCCCAACAGGATTGCCTGCAAAAACACCACGGCGACCACGGCAAGCGACTTGCCCGCGATGATGCCCCACACCGGCAGCGGGGTGGCGCCGAGCCGCTTGAGGGCGCCGTAACGCCGATCGAAGGCGACCGCGATCGCCTGCCCGGTGAACGCGGTCGAGATCACCGCCAGCGCCATGATGACCGGGGTGAAGGTGGCCGCGCGGTGCTGGCCGAACGAACCGAGCGGCAGCAGCGTGAGCCCGACCAGCAGCGTGATCGGGATGAACATGGTCAGCAGCAGCTGTTCGCCGTTGCGCAGCAGCAGCTTGAGCTCCAAACCGAACTGCGCGGCAAGCATTTTCGGCACCGCGCTGGGCCGCGGGTCGGGCGCGAAGGTGCCCGCGGGAAAGACGCTGGATCGAATCTCGTTGTCGGTCAAGGCCGTAACTTCCTGCCGGTGAGGTCGAGGAACACGTCCTCGAGGCTGCGTTGCTCGACGCGCATGTCGGTGGCCAGCACGTCGATCCGCGCGCACCACGCGGTGACGGTGGCCAGCACCTGGGGGTCGATGTGCCCTTCGATCAGGTACTCGCCCGGCGTCACCTCGGTGGCCTTGTAGTCCTCCGGCAGGGCGGCGGACAGCAGCGACAGATCCAGACGCGGCGGTGCGCTGAACCGCAACTGGTCCTTGGCCCCGCTGCGCATCAGCTCCGTCGGCGTGCCGGAGGCCACCGTCGCCCCGTGGTCGATGATCACCAGCCGGTCGGCGAGTTCCTCGGCCTCCTTGAGCTGATGCGTCGTCAGCACGACCGTCACACCGTCGCGGCGCAGCGCGTCGATCAGTTCCCACACCAGCAGCCGGGCGTGCGCGTCCATGCCCGCGGTGGGCTCGTCGAGGAACACCAGTTCCGGGCGCCCGACCAGCGCACAGGCCAGCGCCAGGCGTTGCTGCTGGCCGCCGGAGAGCCGCCGGTAGGTGGTGCGGGCAGCGTCGGTGAGGCCGAGCGTGTCCAGCAGCCAGGCGGGGTCCAGCGGGTCGGCGGAGTAGGCGGCCACCAGATTGAGCATCTCGCCGGCCCGCGCCGCGGGATAGCCGCCGCCGCCCTGCAGCATCACCCCGATGCGCGCCCGCAGCCGCGTGTTGTCGGCGATCGGGTCCAGGCCGAGCACCTCGATGGTGCCGGCGTCGGGCCGTACGAACCCCTCGCACATCTCCACCGTCGTCGTCTTGCCGGCGCCGTTGGGGCCGAGCAGGGCCAGCACCTCGGCGGCGTGCACCTCGAGATCGAGGTTGGCGACGGCCTCGACGGACCCGTATGTCTTGGTGACGCCGCGCAGCCGCACCACCGTGTCAGGGGATTTGCGCGATTCTGGAAAGGCCGAGCTCACGTGGAATCAGCGTAGGCGCCATGTGCCGGCGCCGGGCGGGGGGGCGACGGGGGCTGCGGCGGTGCCGTCTCGTCGGTGACGGGTGGGCCGTCGGATTCGGTGCCCAGGACGGGCGGGCGGCGCCAGGGCAGGCGGGTGTAGGTCAGCGCGATGAGCGCCACGACGATGACGGTGCTGGCCAGGGTGGCGTCGATGATCTGGAACAGCGCGAACCGGTCGCCGTTGGCGGTGGGGCCGAAGATCCCGACGACCAGGCTGATGACGATCGCCGCGACGCGGAAGCCGGTGCGGGTCGCCCAGGCGGCCAGCGGGATGATGGCCCACAGCAGGTACCAGGGCTGCACGACGGGAAACAGCAGCACAGTGATGCCCAGCGCCACGCCCAGCCCGCCGATCGGGTGCAGCCGGCCGCGGAAGACGGCCAGCAACAACCAGGCCACCATGACCATGATGATCAGCACGCCGATCGCACGGGTCAGCCCCAGCACCGCGGTGGTGTGATCGCCCAGCCCCAGCAGGATGCCCACCTGCCCGGTGCCCAGCGCCAGCAGCGTCGGCGGCGACATCCAGCTGCGTACCACGTTGGCGGTGCCCAGCGTGTAGATCCAGCCGAAGCCCAGCCCGCTGGCCCAGCCCACCAGCGCCATCACCGCCAGCGACAGCACCGCCATGCCGCCGCCGGTCAGCAGCAGCGCGCGCAGGGTGCCACCGCAGCGGTAGGCCAGGGCCATCGTGACGAAGCCCAGCGCCAGCAACGACGGCAGTTTCACCTGCGACGACAGCACGATCAGCACAGCGCCGGCGACCAGCATCCCCAGCGGCTCCCAGTCCGGCCCGAGCTTCCAGGAGTGGGGCAGCAGGCGCGGCGCTTTGCCATCCGAGATGCCGCGCAACGCGAATTCCGCCCCGGCCAGCATCAGGCCCAGCATCAGCGCCTCGTTGTGCACGCCGGCCACCAGATGCATGATCAGCAGCGGATTGGCCGCGCCCAGCCACAGGGCGCTGACTTCGGCGACGCCGCAGCGCCGGGCCAGGCGCGGGGTCGCCCACACGATCAGGGCCACCCCGAGCAGCTCCACCAGGCGGTGGCACAGCACGGCGGCGACGATGTTCTCCCCGGTGACCGCCGAGATGCCGCGCCCGATCCACAAAAACAGCGGCCCGTACGGCGCGGGCGTCTCGCGCCACAGTGTCGGCACGGACAGCGTGAAGATGTGCGACAGCCCCAGGCCGGAGGCCGGGCCCACCCGGTAGGGGTCCAGGCCCTCCAGCGAGATCTGGCTTTGCGCCAGGTAGGAGTAGACGTCCTTGCTGTACATCGGCGGGGCGATGAGCAGCGGCAGCACCCACAGCAGCAGGGTGCGGTCCAGGTCGCCGCGCGACATCCGCCGGTTGCCCAGCGCGAACCGGCCCAGCATCAACCAGGCCAGCGCCATCATGACGGCGCCGGTGGTGGTCATGGTCAACGACACCGTCTGGATCCGCGACGGGAGGTTGAGCAGCCGCACCCCGAAGGTGGGGTCCTGCACGACGGGACGCGCGCCGGCGCCCAGCGCGCCGATCGCCATCACCACGGTGCCGGCGGCACCGAATAGGCGGGTGCGGCGCAGCGCGGTGAGCTCGGTATCGTTCAGCGGCGAGCCCACTGCTTGCTCGTCGCCGTGCAGGCTCGCGATCGACGAGCTCAGCGTGTGGTGGCGGGCTGCCATCAGAGCAGCCTAGCCCGCCCGACGAGGCGGACCGCACGTTGCGGGCGGTGAGGAGCCGGGCGATCGGGCGGTTGGTGTGAGCATCGCGACGCCAGGACAGGGGACCCTTGGTAGACCGATCCCCGGAATTGCGTCACACTGGTGTTGTGAAAATCCGAACCAGCCCCGATGGGGCCGCTACCGGCGTGGCCGACGTCGGCGCGCCGGTGCCGGATGGTCACACCCGCCGCGCGATCGTGCGCCTGCTGTTGGAGTCCGGATCGATCACCGCCGCGGAGATCGGTGACCGGCTGGGTTTGACGGCCGCCGGCGTGCGACGGCACCTCGACGCGCTGATCGAGGCCGGCGACGCCGAGGCCACGGCGCCCGCCGCGTGGCAGCAGGCGGGGCGCGGGCGTCCCGCCAGGCGCTACCGGCTGACCTCGGCCGGGCGGGCCAAGCTCGACCACGCCTACGACGACCTGGCCGCGGCGGCCATGCGGCAACTGCGCGAAATCGGTGGGGAAGAGGCGGTGCAGGCGTTCGCCCGGCAGCGGATCGACGCCATCCTGGCCGACGTTCCCGCGGCCGACAGCGCGGCCGACACCGACGTCGAGGCGGCCGCCGACCGCATCGCCACCGCACTGACCAAGGCCGGCTACGTCACTACGACCACGCAGGTCGGTGGGCCGATCCACGGCGTGCAGATCTGCCAGCACCACTGCCCGGTGTCGCACGTCGCGGAGGAATTCCCCGAGCTGTGCGACGCCGAGCAACAGGCCATGGCCGAGGTGCTGGGCACCCACGTCCAGCGGTTGGCGACCATCGTCAACGGCGACTGCGCCTGCACCACGCACGTACCCCTGACCCAGGCATCAAGCACGGCGCCCAGCCCGCGCCGTATGACCGACACCACGAGCATCAAAGGAGCGTCTCGATGACACTCACCCCCGAGGCCAGCAAGACGGCTACCGCGCCGCTGACCCAGGAAGAGGCGATCGCCTCCCTGGGGCGGTACGGCTACGGCTGGGCGGACTCCGATGTCGCCGGCGCCAGCGCCCAGCGCGGCCTGTCGGAGGCCGTCGTCCGCGACATCTCGGCGAAGAAGAACGAGCCCGAATGGATGCTGCAGACGCGGCTCAAGGCGCTGCGCATCTTCGACCGCAAGCCGATGCCGAACTGGGGCTCGAACCTGGAGGGCATCGACTTCGACAACATCAAGTACTTCGTGCGCTCCAGCGAGAAGCAGGCGGCGACGTGGGACGACCTGCCCGCGGACATCAAAAACACCTACGACAAGCTGGGCATCCCCGAAGCCGAGAAGCAGCGGCTGGTCTCCGGCGTCGCGGCCCAGTACGAATCCGAGGTCGTCTACCACTCCATCCGGGAGGACCTGGAGAAGCAGGGCGTCATCTTCCTGGACACCGACACGGCGCTGCGCGAGCACCCGGAGATCTTCCAGGAGTACTTCGGCACCGTGATCCCGGCCGGGGACAACAAGTTCTCCGCGCTGAACACCGCGGTGTGGAGCGGTGGCTCGTTCATCTACGTGCCCAAGGGCGTGCACGTCGACATCCCGCTGCAGGCCTACTTCCGGATCAACACCGAGAACATGGGCCAGTTCGAGCGGACGCTGATCATCGCCGACGAGGGCTCCTACGTGCACTACGTCGAGGGTTGTACGGCGCCCATCTACAAGTCTGACTCGCTGCACTCCGCGGTGGTCGAGATCATCGTGAAACCCAATGCGCGCGTTCGCTACACGACGATCCAGAACTGGTCGGGCAACGTCTACAACCTGGTCACCAAGCGGGCCCGCGCCGAGGCCGGCGCCACCATGGAGTGGATCGACGGCAACATCGGGTCGAAGGTCACCATGAAGTACCCGGCGGTCTGGATGACCGGCGAGCACGCCAAGGGCGAGGTGCTCTCGGTGGCCTTCGCCGGTGAAGACCAGCACCAGGACACCGGCGCGAAGATGCTGCACCTGGCCCCGAACACGTCGAGCAACATCGTGTCCAAGTCGGTGGCCCGCGGCGGCGGCCGCACCTCCTACCGCGGCCTGGTGCAGGTGAACAAGGGCGCGCACGGATCGCGGTCCAGCGTGAAATGCGATGCGCTGCTGGTCGATACGATCAGCCGCAGCGACACCTACCCCTACGTCGACATCCGCGAGGACGACGTCACCATGGGCCATGAGGCCACCGTGTCCAAGGTCAGCGAGAACCAGCTGTTCTACCTGATGAGTCGCGGCCTGACCGAGGACGAGGCCATGGCCATGGTGGTTCGCGGCTTCGTCGAGCCGATCGCCAAAGAGCTGCCCATGGAGTACGCGCTCGAGCTGAACCGGCTGATCGAGCTGCAGATGGAAGGCGCGGTCGGCTAGTGACGAATCTGACCGAAGCGGTTGAGGGTTCGGCCCTCGCCGCTGCCAACAAGGGCGAGCTGTTCTCCTCGTTCGAGGTGGACGCGTTCGAGGTCCCGCACGGCCGCGACGAACTCTGGCGGTTCACCCCGCTGCGCCGGCTGCGCGGCCTGCACGACGGCTCGGCGCGCGCCACCGGCAAGGCCGGGATCAGCGTCGCCGAGCGGCCCGGCCTGCGGGTCGAGAGCGTCTCGCGTGGCGACGAGCGACTCGGCCAGGGTGGGGTGCCCACCGACCGGGTTGCCGCGCAAGCTTTTTCGTCGTTCAACTCCGCGACGCTGGTCACCGTCGAGCGCGACACCCGCATCGCCGAGCCGATCGGCATCACCGTCACCGGCCCGGGCGAGGGCGCGGTGGCCTACGGTCACCTGCAGGTCCGGGTCGCCGAGCTCGCCGAGGCCGTCGTGGTCATCGACCAGCGGGGCAGCGGAACCTACGCCGACAACGTCGAATTCGTCGTCGACGACGCCGCCCGGCTCACCGTGGTGTGGCTCGCCGACTGGGCCGACGACGCGGTGCACGTCAGCATGCACCACGCCAAGCTGGGCAAGGACGCGGTGCTGCGCCACGTCGCCGTCACGCTCGGCGGCGAGGTGGTGCGGCTGACGGCCAACGTGCGCTATACCGCCCCAGGCGGGGACGCCGAGCTGCTGGGCCTGTACTTCGCCGACGACGGCCAGCACCTGGAGTCGCGGCTGCTGGTGGATCACGCCCGGCCCGACTGCAAGTCGAACGTGCTGTACAAGGGTGCGCTGCAAGGCGATCCGGACTCCGCGCTGCCCGACGCGCACACCGTCTGGATCGGCGACGTGCTGATCCGCGCCGAAGCCGCCGGCACCGACACGTTCGAGGTGAACCGCAACCTGGTGCTCACCGACGGGGCGCGCGCCGACTCGGTGCCCAACCTCGAGATCGAGACCGGCGAGATCGTCGGCGCCGGACATGCCAGTGCCACCGGCCGTTTCGACGACGAGCAACTGTTCTACCTGCGTTCCCGCGGCATCCCCGAGGAGCAGGCCCGCCGCCTGGTCATCCGCGGTTTCTTCGCCGAGATCATCTCCAAGATCGGGGTGCCCGAGATCCGCGAACGCCTGACCGCGGCCATCGAACACGAACTGGCCTTAACCGAAAAGACGGAAACAACAGCCTCATGACCACTCTGGAAATCAAGGACCTCCACGTCAGCGTCGTCAACCCGAACGCCGCCGAATCCGAACGCGAGATTCCCATCCTCAACGGCGTCGACTTGACGGTGAAATCCGGTGAGACACATGCGTTGATGGGCCCCAACGGGTCGGGCAAGTCGACGCTGTCCTACGCCATCGCCGGTCACCCGAAGTACACGGTGACCTCGGGCTCCATCACGCTGGACGGCGAGGACGTGTTGGCGATGAGCATCGACGAACGCGCCCGTGCCGGAATCTTTTTGGCCATGCAGTATCCCGTCGAGGTGCCCGGCGTCTCGGTGTCGAACTTCCTGCGCTCGGCGGCGACCGCCGTGCGCGGTGAGGCCCCGAAACTGCGGCACTGGGTCAAAGAGGTCAAGGCGGCGATGGGCTCGCTGGAAATCGACCCGGCGTTCGCCGAGCGCAGCGTCAACGAGGGTTTCTCCGGCGGTGAGAAGAAGCGCCACGAGATCCTGCAGCTGGAACTGCTCAAGCCCAAGATCGCGATCCTCGACGAGACCGACTCCGGACTCGACGTCGACGCCCTGCGGGTGGTCAGCGAGGGCGTGAACCGCTACGCGGAGACCGAGCACGGCGGCGTCCTGCTGATCACGCACTACACCCGCATCCTGCGCTACATCCGCCCCGAATACGTGCACGTGTTCGTCGGCGGACGCATCGCCGAATCCGGCGGTCCCGAGCTGGCCGACGAACTCGAGCAGAACGGCTACGTCCGCTTCACCCAAGCGGCGGCCGCCGGGGCCTGACATGGCTACACCTTCGGCGGCGGTCCCACCCCTGGATGTCGCGGCCATCCGCGCCGACTTCCCGATCCTCAAGCGCGTCATGCGCAGCGGAAACCCGTTGGCCTACCTGGATTCCGGTGCGACGTCCCAGCGCCCGCTGCAGGTGCTCGACGCCGAGCGGGAGTTCCTGCTCACCTCCAACGGCGCCGTGCACCGCGGTGCGCACCAGCTGATGGAGGAGGCCACCGACGCCTACGAGCAGGGCCGCGCCGACATCGCCGCGTTCGTGGGTGCGGACGCCCAAGAGCTGGTGTTCACCAAGAACGCCACCGAGGCGCTCAACCTGGTGTCGTATGTGCTGGGGGACAAGCGCTTCGAACGCGCCGTCGGACCGGGTGACGTCGTCGTCACCACCGAGCTCGAGCACCACGCCAATCTGGTTCCGTGGCAGGAACTCTGCCGGCGCACCGGGGCGACGCTGCGCTGGTACGGCGTGACCGACGACGGGCGCATCGACCTCGACTCGCTGCAGCTCGACGAACGCGTCAAGGTCGTCGCCTTCACCCATCATTCGAACGTGACCGGCGCGGTGGCCCCGGTGGCCGAACTGGTCAGCCGGGCGCGGGCGGTGGGCGCGCTGACCGTGCTGGACGCCTGCCAGTCGGTGCCGCACCAGCCCGTCGACTTCCACGCCCTGGACGTCGACTTCGCCGCATTCTCCGGCCATAAGATGTTGGGGCCCAACGGTATCGGTGTGTTGTACGGCCGCGGCGAGGTGTTGTCGGCGTTGCCGCCGTTCTTGACCGGTGGCTCGATGATCGAGACCGTGACCATGGAAGCGTCCACCTACGCGCCGGTGCCGCAGCGGTTCGAGGCCGGCACCCCGATGACATCGCAGGTGGTCGGGCTGGGCGCGGCCACCCGCTATCTCGCGGCCATCGGCATGGACGCCGTGCAGGCCCACGAACACCAGCTGGTCGTCGCGGCGATCGACGGCTTGTCCGGTATCGACGCCGTGCGCATCGTCGGCCCGACGTCCATGGAGAACCGCGCCTCGCCGGTGTCGTTCGTCGTCGACGGCGTGCACGCCCACGATGTCGGCCAGGTGCTCGACGACGAGGGCGTCGCGGTGCGGGTGGGCCACCACTGCGCCCTGCCGCTGCACCGCCGGTTCGGGTTGGCGGCCACGGCTCGGGCGTCCTTCGGGGTGTACAACACCACCGAGGAGGTCGAGCGTCTGGTCGCCGGCGTGCGCCGCGCTCTGGATTTCTTCGTAGGCGATCGCAAGCGCGGCGAAGCCGGGCGCGGCGGGTCGCCGCCACGGGTTGGGAGAGGCTGACATTGCGTCTCGAGCAGATGTATCAGGACGTGATCCTGGACCACTACAAGCACCCACAGCACCGCGGGCTGCGGGAACCGTTCGGCGCCGAGGTGTTTCACGTCAACCCGGTCTGCGGTGACG
This sequence comes from Mycobacterium sp. 1245801.1, assembly GCF_001673055.1. Lineage (NCBI taxonomy): Bacteria > Bacillati > Actinomycetota > Actinomycetes > Mycobacteriales > Mycobacteriaceae > Mycobacterium > Mycobacterium sp. 1245801.1. The sequence continues at coordinate 2,972 of NZ_LZKY01000218.1, read as the reverse complement.
AGGTCACCCTGCGGGTGGCGCTGTCCGAGGACGGCGAGACCGTCGCCGACGTGTCCTATGACGGGCAGGGCTGCTCGATCAGCCAGGCGGCGACCTCGGTGCTCACCCAGCAGGTGATCGGGCAAAGCGTCGGCGACGCGCTCAAAACCATCACCGCCTTCACCGAGATGGTGTCCTCGCGTGGCACCGTCGAGGGCGACGAGGACGTGCTGGGCGACGGGATCGCGTTCGCCGGGGTGGCCAAATACCCCGCGCGGGTGAAATGCGCGCTGCTGGGGTGGATGGCGTTCAAGGATGCGTTGGCCAAAGCGGCTACAGAGTTTCAGGAGGTCATGGATGAGCGAAACCACCGCGCAGGATGAGGAATTCCTCGCCGACCTCGAGGAGGCGATGCGTGACGTCGTCGACCCCGAACTCGGCATCAACGTCGTCGACCTGGGACTGGTCTACGGGCTGAACGTCGAGGCGGGCGAGGAGGGAACCGTCGCGCTGATCGACATGACGCTGACGTCGGCGGCCTGCCCGCTGACCGACGTCATCGAAGACCAGTCACGCAGCGCTTTGGTGGGCGCCGGCCTCGTCGACGACCTGCGGATCAACTGGGTGTGGAACCCGCCGTGGGGTCCGGACAAGATCACCGAGGACGGCCGCGAGCAATTGCGCGCCCTCGGCTTCACCGTCTGATAAACGCTTTTCGCGCTTTACCGCGCGCTGTCGGCGTCCCGGCCACTAGAGGTGGAAGGGCAGGTGCGGCAGGTGCAGGTGGTGATGCGGGTGCCCCATCGGCGGGCAGGTCTCCACACTGATCATCGCCGCGTGCAGCACCCCGCCGTCCTGAGTCCCTTGTGCCCCAATGCATTTCCCGTTCGTGATCGCCTGGGTGTCCGACGGGGTCTGCCGCTGGTATGAGGTCGACCCGGCGACGGTCACGTTGGTGGAGGCGCCAGGGCCGCTGGGGCCCAGACCGTTGACGGCGATGGTGTTACCCGACACCGAGGCGACCGTGCCGTAGAACCCGGCGGGCGGCGGGCATTTGCCGTCCACGGATGGGGTGACCGTCACCGCCTGCGCGGTGATCGCAGCCGGCGGCGGCGCGCTTTGCGGGGTGGCCTTGATGTTCACGCAACTGCCGGGCGTCACGTCGGTCAGCTTCGCCGGGGTGACGTCCATGACCATGGTCTGCGGCGTGTAGTCCACCGTCGCCGAACCGGTCCTCGTCCGAAGGGCGACCGTGCCACCCGAATTCGACTGCACCATGCCTTCGACGTAGTCCTTGCCTATCGGCGGGGCTGGCGGGGGCGCCGGCGCCGGTGGCGGCGCAGCGTTGGGCGCCCCGCTGGGCGGGACCGCCGTGACGGCGCGTGGCGCGCTGCTGTTCGACGCGTCGTGGGAGGGTCCACACATGGCGACGCACAGCACGAGGAAGGCGATGACGGCGCCGAGCGCGATCTGCGTCCGCCGGGTCTTCAACGATAGGGCAGCCACAGCACTCATCTCCGATCACGCGTTTCGCCGTCGTAGGCAAATACCCCCGCCGGACGCGGTTTTCACGCCGCGCCGGCGGGAGTGACGGCAATCTCAGTCAGCCGAGCCGGGGTCAGCCACCCTGGCCGGGCTGCTTGGGCTTGCCGCATTTGCCGCCGACAGCCTGTCGTAGATTGATGCTCGTCGCCTGCAGCGCGCCGCCGTTGTCCTGGGTGCCCCGCGCGTACAGGCATTTGCCGGGAGTGATCGCGTCGGTATTGGCGGGCGTCTGCTTGCTGTATTTGGTCTTGTCGTCGACCGTGACGGCCGTTTGCGTGGTGTTGCCGTTGGGATCGGTGTTGGTCAGGTTGATGGTGTTACCGGACACCGACGCCACCGAGCCGCGCACCCACGCCGGCTTCGTGGGCGCATTTGACGGCGGGAGAGACGGCGGCGTGGTGGTGGAACCGCCGGGCGCGGACTGCGGCGGCTTCGGGCAGGCGCCGTTGACGGACTGGCTGATCTTCACCGACGCGGCGGTGACGGGCTGTCCGGGCGCCGGCGTCGTTCCCTCCGTCGGCTTCACGCTGACGCAGCTGCCGGGGGTGACGTCCGGCAGCCCGGCCGGCACCGCCTCGGTGATCTTGGTGGTCGAGGTGAAGTTGACCGAAGCGGTCGCGTTGTCTTCCTTGGTGACCTGAATGGAGTTGCCCGCCACCGAGGCGATCAGGCCGCTCACCCGCGCTTCGGCGTTCGGGGTGGCCGAGGTGGTCGTCGACGTCACGACCGACGTCGAGGTCGAGGTCGAGGTCGACGGCGGACTGGACTTGTTCGAAGAGCCGCAGGCGGACAGGGATAGCGCGGTGGCCCCCGCGACGGCGAAGACCGCGAGGCGGGTGAACCGGGGCGCGTGACAGCTGGCAGACATCAACGTTTCTCCATTCGTCGGTTAAAGCCAACGTAAGGGTTTACCCGTTTAACCTGTGCCCAACCTGTGGGCGCTCAGAAGGCCGCTTCGGCCACCTTCATGATGTCGTCATCGATGGATTCGATGACCCCGCGCAGCGCGGTCAGCCTGGGCAGCATGTTCTTGGCGAAGAACCCCGCGGTCGCGACCTTGCCCCGGTAGAACGCTTCGTCGTCGCCCGCGCCATTCGCCAGCGCGCGGTGCGCGATGTCTGCCTGCACCAGCAACCTCCAGCCGATCAGCAGATCGCCGACCGCGAGCAGGTAGCGCACCGATCCCAGGCCCACCTTGTAGATCTCGTCCGCCTGCTGCGCCGCGGACATCAGGTAGCCCGTCAGCGCGCCGGTCATCGCGGTCACGTCGTCGTACGCGGTCTGCACCAGCTGCGCGACCGGGGCCAGGCGCTGCAGTTCCTGACGGGACAGATCACGGCGACCATCGACAACGTCGACGAGGCGCTCAAGCCGGTCGCGCAGCTGGTGCAGACCGCGTACGACGACGTGACCGCGATGACCGGCGCGCTGACGGGCTACCTGATGTC